>JAYSTV010000297.1:0-7868 GCA_043719425.1 Acidimicrobiia bacterium
GCGCCTGAGGATCTTGAGTTGGTCGACGGTCACGCTCGAGTGAAGGGCACCCCGACTCGCACCATTGCCATTGCTGCTCTCGCCTCCACCGCCCAGGGCGGTAATCTGATGCTCGGTCGAGGGTCCGGGGCTCCGTCACCGATTCCGGAAAGCGATTCCTCCGGGTGCGTCGGACGCCTCGGTGCTGAGTCGTTCGCGGCGCCCACATTCGCGACCCATGCTGTCCGCGTCAAGGTCGATCGCGACACCGGAGTGGTTCGGGTGCTTGAGGTCGCCGCGGTGCAGGAGTCCGGCCACATCCTCGATCCCGATGGCGCCATCGGCCAGGTACGCGGCGGCGTGCTGATGGGTATCGGGCAGGCGATTTCCGAGGGGATCGTCGACGGTGCCGACGGTGCACGTCGCAACGCCCACCTTCTGGACTACAAGCTGCAGACCGCGAGCGACACACCGGTGATGCACATCGATTTCATCGACCTGCCCACGCCCAACGCCGGGCCGTTCGGGTCCAAGGGCGTCGGTGAGCCCTGTACCGTGCCGACCCCGGGCGCGATCGCCAACGCCATTGCTATCGCTCTCGGCAGAAGGGTTACTCAGCTTCCCGCCACGCCCGAACGGGTGTGGTTTGTCGCCAACGGGATCGAGCGATGAGCGCCACCTTCACGGCTCCCACGTCGCTGGTCGAGGTGCTCGACGCGTTGGCAGCCGGGGCGATGCCACTTGCTGGCGGGACCGACCTCGTGGTCGGTCATCGACAGGGCAAACGCCTACTGCCCGATTCCCTTGTGAACCTTGATCGAGTCTCTGATCTCCGCGGGATTGCTGAACGCGATGGTGGATCGCTTCTCCTAGGCGCGCTTACCAATCACGAGACGATCGTGAACGATGAGCGGGTGCGTTCCCGCTATCCGGCCCTTGCCGACGCCAGCTCGATCGTCGGTTCGGCGGCAACCCGCGCCACCGGCACGATCGGGGGCAACGTGATGAATGCGTCGCCCGCCGCCGACACCATCGCGCCGTTGCTCTGCCACGACGCGGTGGCGGTGTTGCGGAGTTCGTCCGGGGAGCGCCGAGTTCCGTTCGCTGAGCTCTTCGTCGGGCCGGGCCGGACCACCGCAGTGGCCGGAGAGCTTCTGCTGGGGGTGGAGCTGGCCATGAGCACCCCGACCACCGGTGGATCATATGTGCGCTTAGAATATCGGCGTCAAATGGAGATCGCCATCGTCGGTGCGGCGGTCGTGGTGCGCCTCGATGCGCAGGGGCTCGTCGAACACGCTCGGGTGGCGATGACCGCGTTGGCACCGACCATCCAGCGGGTCCCGGCGGCCGAGCAGGCACTGCTCGGCACCGATGCCGGCGACGATGCGGCCCGAGCGGCAGGAGACGCAGTTGCCGCGGCGGCACGACCCATCAGCGATGTGCGCGGATCGGCGAACTACCGGCGGGCGATGGCCGCAGTGATCACCCGTCGCGCCGTTGCGGCGGCGGCGACGCGGGCGCACGGTGGCGATGTCCGCATCCCGGCGAGCGACTCCACCTTTGGTGGCGGCGCCACGAACAAAGGATCTGGGTCATGAGCGTCGACATCACGATCACCGTCAACGGCATGGCCGAGACCCACACCGTGCACCCGCATCGCAACCTCGTCTCGGTCCTGCGCGAAGAGTGCGGGCTCACCGGCACCAAGGAGGGTTGCGACGACTGCGAGTGCGGCGCCTGCATGGTGCTCGTGGATGGAAGCCCGGTGAACTCGTGCTCCTACCTCGCGGTTCAGGCCGACGGGAAGCGGGTCACCACCGTCGAAGGGCTCGCCGCAACGGACGGCGCGCTCTCGCCGCTTCAGCAAGCCTTCCTCACGTGTGGTGGCGTGCAATGCGGCTTCTGCACACCCGGGATGCTGATCTCGGCGACCGCGCTTCTCTCCACCACGCCCAGCCCGACCGACGACGAGATCCGTACGGCAGTGAGCGGGAATCTCTGTCGTTGTACCGGCTATACCGGCATCCTCGACGCCGTCAAGCTCGCCGCCGGGACGCCGTGGGAGCAGTAGACCCGACCTAGGCCGACTTAGGCCGCACCGAACAGCTTCGTCAGGAAGCCGTTGAACCACGCGCCTTGTGCCGTGTCGTGGAGGGCGAGGAGCCGGGTCTGTTCCTCACGGCTTTGTGCTCCAGGGAAGGAGTATCGGGCCCACGGCGCATCCTGCCACCGTCGAAAGCAGTCGGGCGTGACTTCCGCATGGAACTGGAGACCGTATGCGCGCGGGGTAACTTGGAATGCCTGGTTCGGATAGGAATCCGTGCTCGCCAGGTTCACGGCGCCAGCGGGCGTGTCGAACTCGTGAAAGTGGTTCTGTGCCATGTGAAGAGGCTGGGTGAGGAAGCTGGCGCGTCCCGCTTCGGTCGGACTCACCTCATAGAAGCCGAACTCGGCTGCTCCGTGCGACGGCTGTCCAACCCGAGCGCCGAGCACGTGGGCGATCGACTGCGCGCCCTGGCAGATACCGAGCAGCGGCACGTCGCGTTCGAGACACTGCTCGATGTAGCCGTGTTCCTCGGCCAGGAACGGGTGGCGAGCGGCGTCGTAGACCTCGAACGGGCCGCCGTAGAGCACGACCCCAGCAATGGTCTCGTCGAGTGGGGGGAGCGCGTCGCCCAGAAATGGTCGGCGGAAGTCGGCGGCCAACCCGTTGGCGGCTGCATACAGGGCGACTCGGTCGTCGGGAGGATCATCGCCGTGGCGGATGAGGACCAATCGCTTGTTCATTGCGTGTCCTTTCGGGGCCAACGAGAATCTATGTCTATGTGCGGCATCGCCGGAATCTGGTCCACCGCCCACACTGCGGAACTCGACCTTGCGTCGGCGCATCGTGACGTCAGGTCCATGCTCGACCTTATGGCTCATCGGGGGCCGGACGCCGAGGGCTTCGCCATCGTTCCGGGCGTCGGGGTCGTCGGGCACCGACGGCTTTCGATCATGGATCCGACCGGGGGAGACCAGCCGATCTGGACCGCCGATCGCCGCCGGGCGATCGCCGCGAACGGCGAGATATATAACTTCCCGGCATTGCGCGAGGACCTGTCGGCCGATCACGTGTTCAGCACCGCCAGCGACAGCGAGGCGGTTCTGCACCTCTACCAGCGTCACGGTGCCGCCCTGGTGAACCATCTCGAAGGGATGTACGCGTTCGCCATCATCGACGGGACCCGCCTGATGCTCGGCCGTGACCCGCTCGGCATCAAGCCGCTGTACTGGGCTGAGCAGAACGGACAGTGGTGGTTCGCCTCGGAGATCAAGGCGCTCGCTCCGTTCTGTGCGGAGGTACGCGAATTCCCTCCTGGCACGACGTTCTTGTCAGACGTAGGTGTGCATACGTTCTACGAAGTGCCATTCACCGCTCCGTTGGAACGATCCGCCGACCACTACATCCGCGAGGTTCGTTCGACGCTCGAAGGCGCTGTTGCAAGCCACTGCATGAGTGACGTCGGCCTCGGTGCGTTTCTTTCCGGTGGGCTGGATTCGAGCATCATCGCGGCGCTCGCCACTCGACATCTCGGTGAGCTGCACACGTTCGCCGTTGGTGTGGAAGGGTCCAGCGACCTGGTCGCCGCCCGTCTTGTGGCCGACCACGTCGGTACGATCCACCACGAATACTTGATCACCGAAGCCGATGTGCTCGCGGCACTTCCAACGATCATCCATAGCCTGGAGAGCTTCGACCAGGACCTCGTTCGTAGTGCCGTGCCCACGTTCTTCGCGGCGCGTCTCGCCGCCCAGCACACCAAGGTGATCCTGACCGGCGAAGGCGCCGACGAACTGTTCGCCGGGTATACCTATCACCGCTCGATCACCGACCCGGTGGCCCTGCACGCCGAGCTTCGTCGCACCGTGACCACACTCCACGACATCAACCTTCAGCGCGCCGACCGACTCACGATGCTCCACTCGATCGAGGGGCGCGTTCCGTTCCTCGATCTTCGGATGGTGGAGCTCGCCCAGAGGATTCCCGTATCGCTCAAGCTGAGCGGAGATCCGCCGGTGGAGAAGTGGGTGCTGCGCAAGGCGTTTGAGGACATGCTCCCGGCGAAAATCGTCTGGCGCCGCAAGGAGCAGTTCGACGAAGGAAGCGGCACGGCCGATGTTCTTCCCAGATTGCTACGCGCACAGATTACTGAGGACGAAGCATCCAGATACCGAGCGCAACATCCTGAAATCGTCCTCCGATCCGCTGAGGAGTGCCTCTATCACCGCATCCTCGTTGCGGGCTTCGACCACCCAGGACCGGTGCTCGCCAATGTCGCCCGATGGGCGGGCTCGCGGCTCTGAGAAACTCAATGCACTCCAACCGGCTCCGGCGAGGCGCGATGGCGTCGAGCCTCGGTGTTGCTCACCGTGAAGAAACAGATCACCGCTCCCGTCAAGGCAAGTACCGCGCAAATGACCATGGCCCTGGAGTAGCCGTCACTCAGCGAAGCGCCTCGCCCCGTCGCTCCGGCGAGTGCAGGAAGCACGGCGATGGCGAGAAGGGAGGCGACCCGGGCGACGGCGTTGTTGATGGCCGAGCCGATACCGACACGGGTGTCGTCGACGGCCGCCAAAACGGTGGCGGTCAGAGGGGCAACCGTGATCACGAGGCCCACGCCGAAGATGAAGACCCCCGGGAGCACTCCGAGGGGATAGCTCGAACCGGGCTCGATGCGGGCCATGAGGAGGAACGACGCGGCGACAAACAGTGGCCCGAGAGTCATCTGCAATCGTGGACCGATGCGCTGGGCAAGAGCGCCCGACTTCGCCGCAAAGAAGAGCATCATCACGGTCACCGGCAGGCTCGCCGAGCCCGCTTCGAGCGCGGAGTACCCGAGGTCGTCCTGGAGATGAATGGTGAGGAAGAAAAACACCGTGCCGATAGCTCCCCAGATGACGAAGGTCGCCGCGTTGGTCCCTGCGAACAGGCGTGACCGGAACAGCGACAACGGCACCATGGGATGGGTGGAGCGGACTTCGATGATCGCGAACGCGACGAGGAGCCCTGCGCCAACCGCGGCGGCAACGACGGCGATCGTCTCCCATCCGGCCGCCGGACCTTCAATCAACGCGTAGACGACTCCCGCCAACCCGAGCGAGAGGGTGAGCGCCCCGGGCATGTCGATCCGGGTATCTCGATCATCGCCGCGAGTCTCGGGGACGAAACGCAAGGCAATGCCGATCGCCGCCGCGGCGATCGGTGGGTTGATCAGGAAGACCCAGCGCCACGAAACCGTATCGATGAGCCACCCGCCGAGGAAGGGCCCGATGGCAGTCGAGGCACCGGCCAGGCCGCTCCACGAACCGATGGCCTTGGCCCGGTCGTCGGGATGGAACACCGACGACAGCATGGCCAGACTGCCCGGCACGAGGAGTGCCGCCGACACACCCTGCAGGACCCGCGCGGCGATCAAGACGCCAACCGATGGGGCCAGCCCGCAGAGCATCGAGGTGACGCTGAACCCAACAAGCCCATAGACGAACATCCTTCGGCGGCCGTACAGGTCGCCGAGCGAACCGCCGACGACAAGAAGCGACCCGAGCGTGAGGAGGTACCCGGTAACGACCCACTGTTGGCCGGCCAGGCTGGCGTCGAAGGTCCGCTTGATATGCGGGAGGGCACTGTTGACCACGCTGCCGTCGAGAAACGCGATGCCCGACCCGAGAACCGCAGCGAGAATTACCATCCGCCCCTGGCGGGACTCAAAGCGCAGGTTGGACATGCATCGAAGGTACGTGACTCGCGTGTGCGACCATGAATTGTGCGCCCTGACGGGCGCGTGTCCGCATTGACCCACTAGCTTCGGCGCACGATGGATCAGTACACGTCCTTGCCTCTGCCGATAGGAGAAAGCCTGCGACCCACCGTGATTACCGCTCACCTCGATCGTCCGTTTCCCTGGGCCCAATTCGCAGGCACTCTTAGCGTGGCCGGTTGGGCCTTCAGCTCCGACGCTCGTCCGGTGAGTGTTCGCTTCTTCCTCGATGGCGTGCACGTCGCCGAGGCGCCGGCGAGCATCGTCCGTGGCGATGTGTCGGAAGCGTTTGGCACCCCGCAATCCGTCGAGTGCGGTTTCGCCGTTGAGCTCGGTCGCGGTGAACTCCCGGACCGTGATCAGTACATCTTGCGAGTCGAGGCCTTCGTCGAGGCCGACGAGACCGGACCGTCCGTCCTCGAAACCCTCGGTGAGTTTCCCGTTGAGTGGGTCTCCACTGTGCAGACGAGCCGGAGCCGGGGTGACTACCGCCAGGTGTGGGACGGCGTAGCTCGCAACATGAACGAAGCACGCGTCTCTGTGGCCGGCTACAGCGATGACGCCGAGTGGGAACGAACCGGCTTGGAAAGCACGGAACTCCTGGTTCGGGTGTGTCGGATCGAACCGGCCGACGTGGTTATGGAGATCGGTTGTGGCGCCGGACGAATCGCTCACACGTTGGCGCCCCGCTGCGCCAAGTGGATCGGCGGCGACGTGTCGGTCAACATGCTCGGCCATGCCGCCGAGGCCCTGAAAGACGTTTCCAACATCGAGCTCGTAGCTCTCGCTGGATCCGACCTTCGCGCCATCGGCGATGAATCACTTGATGTCATCTACTGCACGGTGGTGTTTATGCACCTCGATGAATGGGACCGATTTCGCTACGTGAGCGAGATGTATCGCGTGCTGAAGCCCGGCGGCCGCGTGTACTTCGACAACTTCAACCTGCTCTCCGATGACGGCTGGACGTTCTTCCTCGAACAGTGCGCCCACGAGCCGGTGAATCGCCCCGCCAACATTTCCCGTTCGTCAACGCCCCAAGAGCTGCGGGCCTACGCCGAACGGGCGGGCTTCTCTAGTGTTGAAGTTCTTCCGGCTGGACTCTTTGTGGCCGTCACGGCAACGAAGGGAGAAATACCAGCGTTATGAGGCCACTCGGTCAAGGTCAGAGCCCGGTTCGATCGAACGTAGGCGAGTACAGACGAACCTCGGGCTGATGCGCTCGGTGATGGCCCGCACGTCTTGGACCGAGAGTGTCGCTTGTCCATCTCGCGGACGAAACTCGCAGGTTCGAACGGGCACCACTTCGAACAACGATCCGTGGGCTGTTGGATACACGACAGTGCCGCCGACGATCACCTTGGCGAGATACACCGGTGATCCATTCACCAAGGTGGCCAGTATGCGGGCGAATGCTCCGGGTTCAATGTCGCTTTCGATATCAAGCTCAAACGGCGCAGTGCTCACTGTCCCTGTCCTTTCGTGAAGCCAGCGACCCCGTCGAAGTTGTAAAGCCCCTCGGTTTTGATGACGTCGAATCCGGCGGCGTTGACCCGGCCGAGGAGAGCGACCATGTCCTCGCCGGTGATCGATGATCCGTCGACCCCCAAGAAGCGGCAGCGCCAGTTGTCGACGAGGAGGGTTTCGGGAAGACCGTCGGGCCATACCTTCTGGCCGCGATTGGAGAGCATGTCGAGCTTCATCGGTCCGCCGAGCGGCTCGAGCACGAGGGCAATCGTTTCCGGCATCACATCGGCCTTGTGGATGAACACATCGACACCGACCCGCGCCTTCGTCTGGGGCGCCCGCGACGTGACCTTGACTTCGATGCGCGGTGACTCGGCATACGCTGCCGACTTCAGCGTGAGTGGGACATCTCCCATGCGTTCGATCACGGCCATCGCGAACTCCCTCGTGCCGACCTTCTGCACGCTTACGGACGGGTCGAAGATGTCGTAGGTGTGGATACCGTCCTCCATCGTCTTCAGCCACGCATTGTGCATCTTGGTCGCCGCCGCGCCCTGGCCGATATGCACGAGCATCTGTACCGCACCGAGTATCAAGCCGGAGGGGTTGGCAACGTTTTGC
>JAYSTV010000298.1:0-3243 GCA_043719425.1 Acidimicrobiia bacterium
TACCTCGCGCGACGGGCAAACCATCTACACGCTGTACGACGGTCCGGAGCATCCGTTCGTGCACGCGCTCAACATCGTTTCCGGCGGGGCACTCTGCTATGACCTTCCGTCGACGATGCGCGTCGACGTCATGCGTCTTCGTTTGCGGCTCGGTCCGCGCCCTGGATTGGTTGACGTACTTCGGTCCAAGACCATCGTTGCCCAGGTCGTTGACCCTTCGCTGGGTCCGGCTGTTCGGGTCGTGGGGACTGCGGTCGAGCCGGAGCTGGCATGACCGCTGCGCGCCGGGTCGGCGTGGTCGCGGCGGTCGTGGCGGCCGTCCTTGGCATGGCGGCACGAGCCGAGGCCGGCGCACCGAACTACGAGTGTTCGATCGGCAAGTTGCAGATCGGAATCGATCAACACCGACGCGCCGGATTGGTGCGGACGCATGGTGGAATGGTTGAGGCGATGCCGTTTGTCGACTCCTATCAGAACGGATCGGCACTCGACATTTCGGCGCAGATCAACGGCGTGGTCACGAGGGTCGCGGTCACCCGATACGGAGCGAAGGCTTCGTATCAGACGGTAACCGACGCAGGAAACGGAGCGTGTGCCTTCATTCCCGGCGACTTTGCCCTGGGGCAGGTCACCTCGAACCTCCTTGTCTTGCGTCGGGATCCAGATGATGCTTCTCCGGTGGTGGCGACGATGAAACAGCAAAGTCTTGTGTGGTCGTCGGGTCGCTACGACGAAGTGCGGCGCGAGATGCGAGGCACGGACGAATGGGCGAAGTTCCGAGTGGTTCTGCGGGTCCGTGGCGGTGCCCTCGCCGGCGGGCCCGAACAGGTCGGCATGGGGCAACTGGCTGGCCTCGCCGGCCGCTCAACGCTTATGGAGGGTTGGGGTCGCGTTGCCGACGTAGTGATGCTGGGTCCGCCCGGGCCGTGATCGCCACACCCGTCCTGAGGCATGCAAATTCGTCCGACGATGCGTTGGTCGGATCGGCCGTTCGCGGTGACGTCGACGCATTCGGCGCCTTGGTGGAACGGCACGAACGGTCGGCCCGCTCCCTCGCCGCCGCGCTGGTCGGTCCGAGCGATGCCGATGACGTTGCCCAGGATTCGTTCGTGCGCGCCTACCGCTCGCTCGCATCGTTTCGTCGCGGTTCGCCGTTTCGGCCCTGGCTGCTGTCGATCGTCGCCAACCAAGCGGCCAATCACCATCGATCGGCTCGTCGTCGAGAGCGTCGTCTGGCGGTCGTCGGGCGCCGACCGCCGTTGCCTGAATTGGACCCGGCCGACCTCGCCGTGCAATCCGATGAGCAAAAGCTGGTTCGCACTGCACTCAATACTCTCTCGACGAAGGACCGCAACGTGTTGGTGTTCCGCTATCTGCTGGAGTGCTCAGAACACGAGACCGCCGAGGCGTTGCATTGTTCGCCCGGAACGGTGAAGTCGCGCACGTCACGGGCATTAACAAAGCTACGCGCGCAGATGATGCCAGAGCGAAACGAGGGTGCTGATGCGTAGCGACGAACAACTCATCGACTCGCTCCGGAGCCTGACCGCCGAATCAACCGGGAGCGCAAGTGACTTTGTGAATGCGGTGATGCAGCGCGTCGCGTCGCAGCCCGCTCCGTGGACCATACGTGGCCGTCGCATTGCTGCACGGGTTGCCGCGGCCGTCCTCGTCATGGTTGCGGCTGTTGTGCCCGGACCTCGGATGGCGGTGGCGCGCTGGCTCGGGGTGGGCTCGGTGCACCTGCAACGCGTGCCGTCGGTGAACGGCAAGCTCCCAGCCCATGTGCGAGACCTTGACTTGGGCGCTCCGTCGACGATCGAAGGCGCCAGCTCGCTGCTCGGTCGCGCCATGAGCCGCCCTCGACAAAACCCAGTCGGGGTGTGGACGCAGGGGGCCGCCGTGAATGCCGTGTATCTCGTCGACGGAACTTCGGTGCTGGTGAGTGAGTTGCCGGGACCAGGATCGATCTTCGCCAGCAAGAAAATGATGGGCGGCACGACTCGCATGGACTTCTTCACCCTGCGCAACGAGGCGGCGGTCTGGATCTCGGGCGCTCCGCATGAGATTGCTGTGCAGACATCCTCGGGCGAGATTTCGATCGTCCCGGTTCGACTGGCTGGCGACGTGCTGTTGTGGGCGGACACCACCCGAACGATCCGGATTGAAGGCTTTACCGACAGGTCCCGGGCCGTAGCGTTTTTCGAAACACTGAAGTTGGCCGGGTAGTCCACGGGCTCCATGCCGATCGCCCAGTTCGCGGTGTTTCGTCGCCCAGTTCGACGATTTCTGCCCGCCAAACCGTCATTTGTTGGCCAACTGGGCGATGGCGAAGGTCGATCTGGGCGACGGAAGTGGGGCGGCCCGGTTTGGATCGTTCCGGTACTGTCGGCGCCGATGGAACATCTGACCCTCGGAGTGCTCGTTGCGGCGCGGGGTCGTCAGGTCGACTACGCCGCCGGACGGGTGCTGTTCCACGAGGGCGATGAGTCACGGGCCGTCTACGCCTGCATCAGTGGCCGGGTCAACCTGTTCATCACCACGCCGGCCGGCCGGGAAGTCATCCTTGGCGCCAAGACGAGCGGTCAGGCGTTCGGTGAACTGTCGGCCCTCGACGGTGCCCGTCGGTCGGCCACCGCGGTAGCCATGGAGCCAACTTCGATCGCTTTGCTCAGCGGCGATGACTTCCTCAGCGCGCTTAGCGATGCGCCAGGGCTTGCGTTGGTCGTGCTGCGCGACTTGGCCGAGCATTTGCGGATTGCCAACGGCCGGGCGGCGGCACGAACGTCGGAACACGTGGGGGAGCGGGTCGCTCACCTACTCGTCGAGTTGGTCGAAAAGTTCCGTCGACACGGTGGCCCGATCAACCCGGTGGCGTTGCCGATCACCCAGGACGAGCTCGCCGCGTGGGTCGGCTCGACCCGGGAGGCCGTCGCCCGGTCGCTCGTGCCAATGCGCAAGTGCGGGGCGTTGGAGACCGGCCGCAACCGCATCGTCATCCATGATGTCTCCAACCTGGTCAGCTCCGCCGTCGCCGGTCGGTGATGGTTCGAGAGAGAGTGCTCCTGGAGCGAGCGCGTGTGCTGTGTGACCTCGATCACGGTGCCGGGGACCGTGGCGTGGTTTGCTGAACCCATGAATCGTGGGCAAAGGTCCTGGGCCGGACGCATGACTGACGGAGGAACACGTTGACGGTGACGCCAGCACGCATGACCAAAGCCGACCTCGCCGCAGCGCTGGCCG
>JAYSTV010000299.1:0-3232 GCA_043719425.1 Acidimicrobiia bacterium
TCTCGCCCGCGAGTTGGAGCGTCGACGACCTGATCTCTGCACGGCGGCATGGTGGAAGGAAGAACGGGGAGCGAGAGTGTTCGTCGACTTCAACCAGAACGCGCCGCACAAGACGGTGTTCGGCGCGTGGGCGGCGCGACCTCGAGTGGGTGGGCAGGTGTCGACACCGGTGTCGTGGGAGGCACTCACCGACGTGGCTCCCGATGACCTCACGATCGAGTCTGTGCCGGCACGGTTGGCCGAGCTCGGCGATCCATGGTTGGCGATGAACGACTCGCCGCAGTCGATTGACGCGTTGTTGGAGTGGTCAGCCCGTGATCTGGCCAACGGTTTGGGCGACGCGCCGTGGCCACCGGTGTATCCGAAGATGCCGAACGAACCACCACGGGTCGCGCCGAGCCGGGCCAAGAAGACCTAAGGCCTACTCCTCGCCGCAGTTTCCGCCGAGGAGACCGAGGCGAAAGGCGCGGACCCGATCGAAGCCGCGCCCCGATCGGGAATCGTCGCCAGCGAGCGCCAGCAACGTCTGGGCCGCCTCGTCAAGGTCACCGGGGGAAAGGTCGGAGTTCTCCGGCGTCTCCAGGTCGAGGAGGCTCGATGCCCACGCTCCGGCGAGACAGTCGGCGGCGAACGAATCGTTGGCCGAGGCCCCAGCAACGGCAGGACTCGTTGTCGATGTTTGTCCGGAGCGGGCATCTTCGTTGGCCACGACGACGGAAGACCATGCCAGCGCTAGTACCGTCGCCGACGAGAAATCACCAAAGCGGTCGTACCACTTCTGCAATCCGGCCCGATCGAAGCGGACAGACCCTTTCCCATCGAGACAACCGCTCACCGTTTTCGCCAACGTCCCGGTGAACCGAAGGGGTTGGGAACACGCCTTCTTCCCCGCCGCGCTCGACCGATCAACGATCGCAATACCGGTTCCGCCCAGGTTCGAGGTGCGGAGCGACGAAATGATCTGGGGCACGAGCTCGGCGAAGGGCAGGTTGCCACCACGGAATCGTTCTTTGAGGCTGCGGAAGGCGAAGCCGACGAGCGGCGGAAGGTTTTCGTCGTACTGCGCACACTTCTTCGGTCCAGTTTCGTAGCCTTCTTGGAAGGCGCGAATACGATCGAACGCGGTGCCATGTGATCCAGCGAGGCGTTGGTCGAGACCGACGTAGTCACGGAACTCGACCAATCCGGAGAGAACCTCATCGAGGCCCTCTTCCCGAAGAGCGACCAGCTTGGCTTCGGTCGGCTCGCTGGCGTCGAGACCGGCCAACCACGCACCGGCAAAACAGTCGGCCTGTTGCTCGGCGGTAATCGTGTCGAGTCGAAAGGTGAGGTCGGCGCGGTACTGAATGGCGTGGCCCCATTCGTGGGCCAACACCACAGAGAGAAGTAGCTCGCCATGCTTCTTGGCCAACCGGGGAAAGAGCCCTTCGTCGTCCCACGCGATGAGATCGTCACCTGGACAGTAGAACGCATTTTCTCGAATGACGATGTACGGGAACCGCGTCCCTTCGCACTTCGGCGTGACCGAATCGGAACGATATGCGTACAGACCACCCTTGAGCCGTCGATACTTCCGTTCGTATACCTCCGGTAGCCACTTCGTCCACGCCCGATCGAGACTGCCAATGGTCTGCCGCATGAGCGCGTCGTAGGGCCTCGACGTTCTCGGCACCTGCGACGACGTCGGCGCGGTGGTTGAGGCAGTGGACAATGCGGCCCGCTGGGCGACCGTTGTCGAGGTGCGCCTCGGCCGGGCTGCGCTCGGCGGACCTTCACGGCCACACGACGAGATCGCGAGCATGGCGGACAGCAGCAGGCCGGTCGACGCTCGACGCTTCACGCGTCGCCCCGCGTGGGCATCGATGAGATGAGTTCGGCGACCACATCGAACCGACGAAACGACGGGATGAAGTAGACGCCCTGAACCAACGGGCGTATCTGCTCCAGCAGCTCGGCGGCGATTGCCCGGCCTTCTCGACGACCCTCGTCGTGGGCACGAGCCATGCGGTCGACCACTGCGTCGGGAACCGACATACCCGGTACTTCGTTCTTCAGGAACACTGCGTGGCGGACCGACGCGAGCGGCAACATTCCGCAGAGGATCGGCAGGTGGATCGCGCCGTAGTGGTCGCGGTAGAACGCCAGGAACTGCGCCGCCCGAACGGGATCAAAGACCGGCTGGGTGAGCGCATAGTCGGCCCCGAACTCAATTTTACGGCTCAGCAATTTGGCTTCGGCGGCAAAATCATTGGGCGTGAGATTTACCGCCACACCGACGAAGAACGAGCACGGTGAACCGATCGAGGTCCCCGCACCGTCGACGCCGTTGTTGAACTGTTGCTTGATCAACTTCACCAGCCCCGTCGGCACGATGTCGTGGTGATCGAACGCCTGTGGGTAGTCGCCGATACTGGCCAGATCGCCCATGGTGACGAACAGCGTGCGCACGTCGAGCGCGTGCGCGCCGAGGAGATCGCCCTGCACGCGGAGCAGGTTGCGTCCGCGAACCGGAAAGTGCAACACGGTGTCCAGGCCGGTGGCCTGCTGCACCTTGAGGGCCGCAGCCAGTCCGGTCATCCGCATGCGGGCCATCGGCGTGTCGGAGATATTCAGCGTGGTCGCCCCGGCGGCTTTGAGCATTCGCGCCTGTTCCTCCAACTTCGACGTGTCGGCGCTCTTGGGCGGTTCCATCTCCACCGTGATCACGAATCGCCCCGCGGCGAGCGCGGCAGCAAGGGCCTGCGGGGCTGCCGTGGTCGGGGTCCGAAGGTCGTCTCGTTCAGCGCGGACCACGACGGCGCGTCGGGCCCGCCGGGGGGTCGCGACTGCAGTGTCGAGGGCCCGTCGGACACCCTGGATGTGGGCCGGCGTGGTGCCGCAGCAGCCTCCGATAAGCCGGGCCCCAGCCTCCAGAAATCGGGCGGCGTAGTCGGCGAAGTAGTCGGGCGGGGCCGGAAAGAACAGCTGCTCGCCACGACTCTCCGGATAGCCAGCGTTGGGCATCGCCGAGAAGGCCACATCGGTCGTTGTTGCCGCGTTGTACCGATCGAGGACCTCGAACACGCCACGAGGTCCGGTGGAGCAGTTCGCGCCGATCACATCGGCACCCGCGGCGAGTAGTCGCCGTACGGCCTCCTCGGGTATGGCGCCACCACGCGTTCGGACGTCGCGCGTGAAACTCATCGACGCCACAATCGCAAGCGCGCTTACCGACTTGGCGACGGCGATCGCC
>JAYSTV010000300.1:0-3228 GCA_043719425.1 Acidimicrobiia bacterium
GGTCGTCGGCCACTTCGATCGGGCCATCGTGTTCTGCAACACGAAGCGCATGTGTGACCGTCTCGCCGACGATCTTAAAGAGGCGGGAGTGCAGGCACGCGCCATTCACGGCGACCTCGACCAGACCCGCCGGGTGCGAGCGCTGCGTCAGTTCACCGAGGGTCAGATCAGCACGCTGGTTGCCACCGACGTGGCGGCCCGTGGTCTGCATATCGACGGCGTCGATGTCGTTATCCAGTTCGATCCGCCCGACGATCACAAGACGTACCTCCATCGCTCGGGGCGAACGGCGCGCGCCGGAGCCAGCGGCATCGTGGTCACGCTCGTGTTGTGGAACCAGGTGATGGAGATCGGCAAGCTGCAGAAGCGGCTGAACCTGTCGTTGCCGATTCCGGAAGTGTTTTCCAATGATCCCAGACTCGGTGAACTCGAAACGTGGGATCCGGCCTAAACCAGGCCTGGCACATCGAAGAACGATCCGGCTCGGCGGCGGAGCTGTTCGATGCATCAGCGTGGGCCACGGTTGTTGAACCGACCGTACGTGTACTGAATGTCAGCGCGCCGACGATTGTTCTCGGCTCGTCGCAGTCGTTCGATGTTGTCGATCGCGAGGCGTGCGCGGCTGCCGGAGTCGATATCGTTCGTCGACGCAGCGGAGGGGGAGCGGTGTGGCTCGATGACGACATGCTGTGGGTCGACGTGTTCGTGCCCGCTGATCATCCCCGGTGGGACGCCGATATCGGCCGAGCGACGTGGTGGCTTGGCGACGCGTGGTCCGAGGCCCTCACGTCGAATGGTGGAACCGCAACCGTGGTCCATCGTGGCCCGATGGTCCGGACCGAGTGGTCTTCGCTTGTGTGCTTTAGCGGTCTCGGCGCCGGTGAGGTCACCGTCGACGGGCGAAAAGTCGTCGGCGTAAGCCAGCGTCGGTGGCGCCATGGCGCGTTGTTCCAATGTGGCGTGCTGCGACGCTGGAATCCCACTCGCTTCGTTGGACTCCTCCGGCTCGACGACGCCGCCCGCGATGCAGCGACCGCAGCCACGGCAACGTCGGGCCGTGGTGTCGACAACGCGGCCGACACCGCCCTCGCCTCCTTCGTGGAACTCGCGGCCAAGTGTGGAACGTGAGGCTGGCTGTGGAACTCTGGCCTGGCCAATTTCGGTCCAGACTGCGCCGCATATTCCACACTTGGGCCACAACCTCCGGCCGCTAGCGTTGGCGGGGTCGTGAAACTCCGCTTTGACATCGTCGGTACCGACGGCGATGCCCGGGCCGGGGTCGTGCATCTGCCCCGTGGATCGTTCGAGACGCCGGTGTTCATGCCCGTTGGCACGCGGGCGGCGGTGCGCTCGATGACCGGCGCGGCCATGGAGAGTCTCGGGGCGGAGATCATCCTGGCCAACACGTATCACCTCATGCTTCGCCCGGGCGCTGACTTGGTGGCCGAACTTGGTGGTCTGCACCAATTTTCGACGTGGCCGCGCCGAATGCTCACCGACTCTGGCGGCTTCCAGGTGTTCTCCCTTGACCCGAAGGTCGACGACGACGGGGTCACCTTCAAGAGCGTCTACGACGGTTCGTTCCACCGGTTCACCCCCGAAAAGGCCGTCGAAGTCCAGGAGCTGCTTGGGGCCGATATCGCCATGGTGCTCGACGTGTGTGCGCCGTTGCCATCGACCCCCAAGGTGCTTCGCCAAGCGGTCGAGCGGACGGTGGCATGGGCGGCCCGTCAGCGACTCGTGCACCAGAGGGCCGACCAGGTCCAGTTCGGCATTGTGCAGGGCGGAACCGACGCTGCCCTGCGGGTCGAGTCGGCGGAGCGAACCGTCGAGATCGGCTTCGACGGCTACGCCATCGGCGGACTTTCCGTGGGCGAATCGCGTGACGAGATGCTGCCCGCCATCGAGGTCACCAATGCCGTGCTGCCCGCGGATCGTCCGCGCTACCTCATGGGCGTGGGTGACCCAATCTCGCTGATCGAGGGTGTGGCGCGCGGCGTCGACATGTTCGACTGCGTGCTCCCGACGCGCCTTGCGCGTCATGGCACCGTGCTGACCAGCGAGGGCAAGGTCCAGATGAAGAACGCCCGCTTCGCTCGTGACTCCGGACCGCTCGACCCGGCGTGTGAGTGCGAGACGTGCTCGCGCTACAGCCGCGCCTACCTGCGCCACCTGCAGATGGTGGGGGAGCAGACGGTTGCCACGCTGCTCACCATCCACAACCTCACCTATCTGCTCGACCTCATGCGGCGAGCTCGGCGGGCGATCCTCGACGGTACGTTTTCGACCGTCCGAGCGGAGACCGCTGCCACCTGGCAGTAGCCCGAACCGCTCTGCTCGACCCTGTCCGCTGGCCTCTGCACGCCGCCGACTAGCCTTGCCGCCGCTCTGCTCGACCCTGTCCGCTGGCCTCTGCACGCCGCCGACTAGCCTTGCCGCCGCTCTATGCAGATTCTTCCCATTTTTGCCCTTCTCGCGCTCTTTGCGTTCTCGTTCTCGCAGAACAAGAAGCGTCAGCGCACGGCGGCCGTTCTTTCGGCCGCCCTGGCCCCCGGGGTGTCGGTGATGACGGCTAGCGGCATCTACGGCACGGTGCGCACAATCGACGGTGACGTCATCTTCCTGGAGATATCGCCGGGCACCACGATTCGTCTCGCCAAGGGCGCCATCGGGCGCATCGTCGAGTCACCAATCGTCGACGCGGTCGACACCCCTGCGCTGCTCCCGGATGCCGGGTCCACAGGGATCAGCGATGAGGATCATGCATGAATAGAAGTCTTCGTACCCGCCTGATCGTTGTCGTAGTGACGGCGCTCCTCGGGACCATTGCGACGGTTGCGGCCGGCTGGTCGCCGTCGCTCGGCCTTGACCTCCAGGGCGGCACCTCGGTGGTGCTGGAACCGAAGGGCGATGTGAAGCCCGACGTGCTCGATCGCACTATCGGGATTATTCGCAGCCGGGTCGACTCCCTCGGTGTGGCCGAGCCTGATATTTCCAGGCAGGGAAAGTCGATCGTCGTGTCGCTGCCAGGTCTGAAGGACCCGGCCCGCGCGCTCGCCATTGTTGGCAAGACCGCCCAGCTGACCTTCCGGCCGGTCCTCTCCGACGTTCCTTCGGAGAACGAGTCGAAAGCCCAGGCGGCCGGGGTCAAGACGACGAAAACGGTGACGGTCGGGGCGACCACCACCGTCGCCGGCTCGGCGGCCACGCCAACCACGGTGGCCCCCA
>JAYSTV010000004.1:0-11066 GCA_043719425.1 Acidimicrobiia bacterium
AAGCCGAACGAGTTGGAGATGCCGATCGACGGAGTCCACGGGCGGGCCTCGCCCAGCACCAGGTCGAAGGAGACGATGGGATCGACGGAGGCGGCATCGGTACCGCGCGTGGGCGGGATGAGACCGCGTTCGATGGTGAGGGCGAGGGCCACGCCTTCGATGGCACCGGCGGCGCCGAGGGCATGGCCGGTGACCCCCTTGGTCGACGTGATGATCGGACCGGGAGATCCAAATACCTTGGCGATCGCCTCGGCCTCGGCGGCATCGTTGAGGGGCGTCGACGTGCCGTGGGCATTGACATGGCCCACGTCCTCGAGCTGCACTCGGGCATCAGCCAGGGCGAGCTCGATGCATCGGACGGCACCGGCTCCACCGGGCGACGGGGCGGTGATGTGATGCGCGTCGGCGGTCGAAGCCGAACCGAGCATCTCGGCGTAGATATGAGCGCCGCGGGCCACGGCGTGTTCCCACTCTTCGAGGACGAGCACGCCAGCGCCCTCGGCGATCACGAATCCGTCGCGGCGAATGTCGAATGGCCGTGACCAGCCTGACGTGGACAGGGCCGTCATGTTGCCGAACCCGGCCATTGCGGTTGGGGTCATGGCCGACTCAGAACCTCCGGCGAGGACGGCATCGCAGTACCCCATTTGGATGAGCCGGGCGGCGTTGCCGATGGAGTGGGTTCCGGCCGCGCAGGCCGTGACGGTGGTTTCGCAGGGGCCCTGGAGCCCGTGACGCATGGACACCGAAGCCGCCGCCGCGTTGCCCATCATCATCGGAACGAGGAACGGCGAAACCCGCCGCTCACCCTTTTCGTGGCGGACGATGATCTGCTCTTCGAGCGTGGCCAGACCGCCGATACCGGTGCCGATAAGCACGCCGAAACGAGCCGGATCGACACCGATCGCGCCGGTGTCGGCGAGGGCTTCGTCGGCGGCGGCAATCGCCAACTGGCTGAAACGGTCAGAGCGCCGAACCTCTTTGGCGTTTTCGAAGTACGGCTCGGGATCGAACGCGTCGATTCGTCGGCTGACATCGCCGGGGTGGCTGGTGAGCAGGCCGGACCAGAACGCCTCGCGTCCAATCCCGCAGTGAGCAACGACACCGAGACCGGTGACTGCTACTCGACGTCGCTTCGGTAGTGCTTCCATCGTCATCTCCTCAGCTACCTCGGGCGCCAACGCAGCGCTGGTCTCAGATGCCGACCTTGGCGCAGACCATCTCGAATGCCTCGCCAACAGTCTTGATCCCCGCCAGTTCCTCTTCGGGGATTTCCACGTCGAACTTCTCTTCGAGAGCCATCACAAACTCGACGAGGTCGAGCGAGTCGGCGTCGAGATCGTCGGCGAAGCTAGCGGCTGTCGTGACCTTGTCGGCGTCGACGGCCAGGACCTCGACGGCGGCACCTTTGAAGGTCTCGAAGGCTTCGTCACGGTTCATGGGGGTTCCTTTCGGTGGGCGAGCCCACGGATGATGAAGTGCTTGTGGCTAGTGGCAAGGGGTATTGCGGTGTTTCTAGTGACCCATGGCCAGGCCACCATCGACCGGCAGGACAACGCCGGTGATTGCAGCTGCTTCGGGTGAGGCGAGGAACGTTACCGCCGCGGCGACCTCGTCGGGCGTCGCCAGGCGACCAATTGGTGTGGCCGCCACGAGACCGGCCCGTTGCGCCTCGTTCATGGCGGCCACCATGTCGGTGTCGACCCCGCCCGGGGCCACGACGTTCACGGTGATATTCCGGCTGGCCAGCTCTTTCGCCATGGAGCGGGCAAGGCCGATCATCCCGGCCTTGGAGGCGGCGTAGTTGGCCTGACCGGCAACGCCGAAGTAGGCCACCACCGACGAAATCATGACGATACGGCCCGTCCGCCTTCGGATCATCGATACGGCGGCGCGCTTCGAGACCCGGAAGGCCCCGGTCAAGTTGGCGTCGATGACCTTGGTGAACTGTTCCTCGCTCATGCGGATGAGCAAGCCGTCACTAGTAATGCCGGCGTTGGCGACGAGCACGTCGACCGGCCCGTGCTCGGCTTCGATCTGGGCGAAGGCGGCATCGACTTGAGCAGAGTCGGTCACGTCGCAGCGGACGGAGAGCACACCTTCGGGAGCCTCGCCGCGATACGTCACCACGACCGTGTCACCGAGGGATTGAAATCGACGAGCAATGGCCAGGCCGATGCCACGGTTGCCGCCCGTAACGAGAACGACGCGCGCCATCAGGCCGTGACAAGCCGGGGACCGTGGGGTCCATCGCGATGGACCCCACCCCATCGCAGCACGCCACTGGCCCACGTCATGCCCGCGCCGAAGCCGCACATGAGCACGTGATCGCCGGGTTTGATGTTCCCTTGGGCGAGTTCGTGGTGGAGGGCCAGTGGGATCGAGGCGGCCGAGGTGTTGCCGTACCACTCAAGCGACGTGCTGGTCCGCTCCATCGGCCACCCGAGGCGGGACATGGCAGCTTCGATGATGCGGCGATTGGCCTGGTGAGGGATAACCCAGTCGATGTCGTCAACGGTCATCTTGGCCCGCTCAAGCGACAACGTGGCGGTCTCGACCACGGCCCGAACGGCCTTGCGGTAGACCTCCTTGCCATCCATCTGGGTGAACTGGCCAGGCACGGTGTACAGCGCGCTCACGGCTGAACCGTCGACTCCAAGGTCAAAGCTGAGCAGGTCGCCTTCACCCTCGCATGCTTCAATCACGGCGGCGCCCGCTCCGTCGCCGAAGAGAATGGCGGTGCCGCGGTCGTGCTTGTCGATGATGCGGCTGAGCTGCTCCGAGCCAACGATCAGGATGCGGTTCATGCCCATGTTCAGAAACCCGTGAGCGGTAACCATCGAATACATGAACCCCGAGCAGGCGGCGCCGAGGTCGAAGGCGCCACACTTCAGGCCGAGGTCATGCTGGACCTGCGCCGAACTGCCGGGCAGGGTGAACTCGGGTGAACAGGTCGCCAGGATGAGCAGGTCGATATCGGCGGCGGATACCCCGGCGTTGTCCATCGCCTTCTGGCAGGCCTCGGTGGCCAACGACGACGGGCCGCGATCGCCCCAGCGGCGTTCCTTGATGCCGGTCCGCTCGACGATCCATTCATCGTTCGTGTCCATCAGCGACTCAAGGTCTTGGTTGGTCACGACGGTGTCCGGAACGGCAATACCGACACCGGTGACAACGCCACTACGGGGTTTCAAGAGAGTCATTGGGCGATCCTTGGCAATGGTCGGTCGGGGAATCAGGAGTGGCGACTTGCCGGAGCATCGACCACGTCGAGCCAGGCAATGGGTTGGGCGGATGTAACTCGCTCTCCGGCCACGGCGATCATGCCGGAGATTTGTCCAGCAAACGAGGAACGAACTTCCACGTCGCCGATATGGCCGACGAGACCGCCCACGGCGATAGTGGTTCCGGCCGTTGCGGTCGCCATCGGCTGGAAGATCCCGGCGGCCGGACTGACGACCATCCGGACCATCATGGAGAGATGCTCGCCCTCGTGATGGCGAGCCAGCGGTGCCGCCATTGACCCCTGTAACAGCTCGATGAGCCGGTCGACTTCGTCGGGCGTGGATACCGCAATGGCGCGGGCGTCGGGGACGATTCGTTTGGCCATGCCAGTGAGCACGGAGCCGGGGCCGAGTTCGAGGAACGTCGTGATGCCGGTGTCGGCCATCGTTTGCACGGACTGCTTCCAACGGACCGGCGAGACCAGTTGGGCGGAGAGCAGGGTGGACCAGTCGGCTGCGGCAGTGTGGGCCCGGGCGTCGATGTTGGCCACCACCGGCACGGTGAGATCAGTCAGTTTCGATGAGGCCAAAGCGGCGCGCAGTCGTTCTCGGGCAGGGGCCATGTACGGCGTGTGGAACGCGCCGCCGACGGCCAGGGCGATGACTCGCTTGCAGCCGAGCTCCTTGGCCGCCGCGGCCGCCCGTTCGAGGGCGCCAACTTCGCCGGCGATGACGATCTGTCCAGGGGCGTTGTAATTGGCCACCCACGCGTCGCCGTCGGCCCGGCGACAAGCGGCATCGGCGTCGTCGTCTTCGATGCCGAGGAGGGCAAGCATGGTGCCGGGATTTTGGTCGGCGGCGTCTTGCATGGCTTCGCCCCGGGTGGAGACGAGATTCACGGCATCGCCGAAGTCGATGGCGCCGACGGCGGTAAGAGCGGTGTACTCGCCGAGGCTGTGGCCGGCGACGATGGCGGGTTCGAGGCCGGTGCGCTCGATCGCGTCGAGCACAACCATGGACAACATGAAGGTAGCGAGCTGGGTGTTGCGGGGGGCTTTGAGCTCATCGGCATCGGCGTCGAGAAGCAGTTTGGCCACGTCGCGGCCGCACGCGTCGGAAGCTTCGTCGACGAGTTCCCAGGATGGGTGGTCAACCCACGGTTGACCCATACCCGGCTTTTGAGATCCCTGGCCAGGGAAGGTGAACGCCAGTTGTCCGGTTGCCGTCATGCGTGTGCTCCCCAACGCCCCGACACCATGCCGGCGAGCGCAACTCCAAGTAAAGACCGCGAAGCGCCCTCGCGGGTTACATCCAGGAGAACTTGTGGGGCCCGACCAGGTCCGGCAACGATCGAGCAGCTTCTGCGGTCACGGGGTGGGCGTTCTCTCGAGAACGTCCGTTTTCGACTTTGTCAGGTAGGCAACGACCGCCACGATGGTCACGAGGAACGCCGCGCTGACCACGGTGGTGCCAAGGTTCAGTCCCCCATCGTCCTTCGCCGCGGAGAGGTAGTCGCCGATCGAAGCGCCGAGCGGTCGCGTGACGATGTAGGCCAGCCAGAAGGCGAGGATTGCGTTGAGTTTTACGGTAAAATGAGCGAGGGCAACGGCGGCGATAAAGGCAGAAAAGATGAGCGCCGCTTTCCAGAAACTATGGATGTATTCCTCACCGAGAAGATCTCCTGCGGCAGTACCAAGGGCAAAGCTGCAGAGGATGGTGACCCAGTAGAACGTTTCACGCTTCGTCGTGTAGATCGAGTGAATCGACAGGGTCTTCTCGCTGGCATACCAGATCGCGAAGCTCACGATGAGAGCGATGCCAAACCCAACCGTCAGTGGCTTCAGCGCGACGCCGCGCGAGTCATGTAGGTAGTCCGTGATCAGGGTGCCCACCACGCTGATAAGCACAACGGCCAGCCAGTAAACGGCGGGCACGTACTGGCGCAGACGGAACTGGAGCACGAGGGCCACCGCCAAAAGTGCGGCCATGAGGAAGAACGTTCCGACAAGACCGAATTTCAAGGTCGTGTTGAAGTAGTCGGAGACGGTTTCACCCACCGTCGTCGCCATGATTTTCACTATCCAGAAGAAGATGGTCGCCTCCGGGACCTTGTTCAACATGGTGCGGGCGGTGCTGCGAGTTGTTTGAACTGTGTCCATGGTTTGACCTTTCCGAGCCGTGATGCACCCATGATGAAGATCCACTGCTGAAGAAGTTCTGAACCCGTCTATGGCGTGATAGCCGGGAGGCGAACAACGAGGCGAGCACCAACAGCAGCGTCCTCGACATGAACGGTTCCGTGGTGGGCGCCAACCAGTTCGGTCACGATGGCCAAGCCCAGCCCGCTTCCACCAACGTCGGCGCCGCGGGAGTCGTCGAGCCGCGTGAAACGTTCAAAGACCGTCGATCGGTGTGCGGGGGGAATTCCCTCGCCATCATCATGAACGCTGAGCTCCGCCGTCGCCGTTTTCGCATCGTGTCGGACTCGAACAGTCACCGAACTTCGGGCATGTCGCTCGGCGTTATCGACCAGGTTGCGCAGCACTCGGCTGAGCGCGTCGGCGTCACCGCACACGAGCGTGTTCTCCGCCTCGATCCGCACGACGATCCCCGGCCGCCCCGATCGACGGGCCATGTCGTGGCGAATGAGGTATCCAAGATCGAGTGGTTCCATTGGCTGCGGCGGGTGATCGTCATGTCGGGCCAGGAGAAGAAGGTCACGGATCAGCCGCTCAAGTCGATCGTGATCGTCGAGCATGCCCGAGACCGTTGCCATCCAGTTCGGGTCGTTATTGTCGAGGGTCGAAACTTCGAGCTGTCCACGTAACGATGCGAGCGGGCTTCGCAATTCATGACTGGCGTCGCCGACAAAGCGGCGCTGGCGTTCGGCCGATGTCTGCAGTCGGTCGAGCATTTCGTTCATCGTGTGAGCGAGGCGGTCGATTTCGTCGTTCGTCCCGGGAGTCGGAACTCGACGCGAGAGATCGCTTGAGGAGATCTCCGCAACCTCGGATCGAATGGCTTCAACCGGGCGCAACGCTCGCTGAACAACGAGCCAGATCGTGAGCGCGGAAATGATCAGCAACGTCGGAAAGACCGCCAGAAGCGACGTGAGTATCCGGCGGTCCGACGCCTCTGCGGTATCGAGTGGACTGGCGGCGAGGACGGTGTATCGGTCTTGGCCGTGCCGCACGAAAACTGTCGCGACGGACACGCGTTCTCCGGTATCGATAGCGAGTCCAGAAAGGGTTCGCACGCCGCTTCGCCCGAACCCGACTGGGGCAAATGGAACGCGGAGGCTTGCCGCGTTGGCGGTCGAAGCGACGATGTCACCGGACTGGTCGACCACCTGGATCCACCCCGGATTCGGTCCGGCGGGCTCAAGGACCGACGTGAAGTCACCGGTAGCAACGAGATTCGCGACGCCCGTAGCCCGGGTTAGGGTTTGGTCGGCAATTGACGAATAGAGAGCGTCTCGCAATTGCGAGCGAAGGAGCAGCGCTCCCGTCAACAGCGTGAGAGCAATGGCAATTGACGCGCTGAGGACCGTACGTGTCTTCAGGCCGAGCGACTTTTGGAGCATCATCGCGGAATGGGTGACTGATGCTCCGCGGTCATCTCGTATCCCACGCCCCACACCGTCTTCAGGCTCTGCACGCCGAATGGGGCGTCGATCTTCTTCCGAAGGCTGGACACGTAGACCTCCACGATGTTGGGGTCCCCGTCATAGGCGAAATCCCAGGCATGGCTGAGGATCTCAGCCTTCGTTACCGCCTGCCCGGCGCGTCGCATCAGGTACTCCAACACGTTGAATTCTTTCGGGGTCAGGGAGATCACCACCGTTCCCCGTTCGCACCGACGCCGCGATGGATCGAGCGACAAACTGTCGACAGAGAGCACGGTCGGCCGCTCGGCGGTGCCCCGGCGGGTCAGGGCGCGGAGTCTGGCCGTCAGCACCACGAGGGAGAACGGCTTGGTGAGGTAATCGTCGGCACCGGTGTCGAGTGCTTCGGCGATGTCGTGCTCACCGTCTTTGGCGGTGAGCATCAGAATCGGGGTCCAAATATCGGCCTTGCGGAGTGCCGCACACACGGCGAATCCGTTCAGCTTCGGCAACATGATGTCGAGCACGATCGCATCGAAGGACTGGTTTTGGGCCATCCAGAGTCCGTGCTCGCCATCGCCGGCAATCTCCACCGTGTACCCGTCGGCCGCCAACCCTTTGCGGAGCGAGATTGCCAATCTCGGCTCGTCTTCAATAACCAGAACCTTCATGTCCTCAGGTTGCCCTGCGCTACCTGAAGAACTCCTGAACAAACAACCCGACGCGTGCTGAATTGTTGTGGCTGGTGTGGTGCCCGGGGCCGGACTTGAACCGGCACGCCTTGCGGCGGCGGATTTTGAGTCCGCTGCGTCTGCCATTTCGCCACCCGGGCGGGTGTCATTGACCACACTAGTTGCGTCGCTGCCTCCGTCGTCCCCTCATAGGGTTCTCACGGCCGGCCCACCACCATGGCCCGACATCCGCAGCACCTCCTGACGAAAGGTACCGCCATGCCCCGCATCGCTTCGCTCGCTCCTCTTCTAGCTGCGCCACTCCTGGCGGTCACCCTTTCAGCGCCTGTCGTTGCGGCCACCGCCAAAACGGGAGCCGTCTGCCCGACCGCCGGTGCCACCAGCGGCACCCTGACCTGCACCAAGAAGGCAGGCAAGCTCGTGTGGTCGAAGACGTCAGCGGCGGCCAAGTCCGCCACATCGGCCACGCTCGACGGCACGTGGAAGCCCACGGCGGAGTCCAAGGTTGGCTACCGCGCCAGGGAAGTGCTGTTTGGCCAAAAGTCGGAAGCGGTAGGGCAGACGAGCGCGGTAGCCGGAACGATGACGATCGCCGGCACGTCGGTGACGGCAGTTGCCCTGACCGCCGATCTGACCAAGCTGGCGAGTAGCGAGTCGCGGCGTGACTCGCAGGTCCAGGGTCGTATTCTTGAAACCTCGAAGTTCCCGAATGCCACGCTCAAGCTGCTGAAGCCGATCAGCTTTGGCAAGGCGCCGGCCGAGGGTGTGGCCGTCAATCAGAAGGGGAGCGTGGAGCTGACCGTGAAGGCCGTGACCAAGACGGTCGCAGTCGACCTCAGCGCTCGAGTGAAGGCCGGAAGGATCGAGATTGCCGGCTCCATTCCGCTCACGTGGGCCGACTGGGGCATCAATGACCCGAGCTTTGCCGGTCAGATCACCGTCGAACCCAAAGGGCTGATGGAGTTCGTCGTCGTCTTCGCCAAGTAGCTCAGCTCCCAGTCGGTCTACGGTGATCCGATGCGCTTCATTCGACGTCGTTGGAAGTTGTTGTTCGTTGGCGTCGTCGTGGCAATCGCCGTGGGGATCGTCGCCGTTCCCTATGTGTACATCCATTTCATCAACAAGCCCGAGCCGCGCCTCACCTTGGACAACCTCGACAAGGAACGGGCGTCGGCCGACTCCTCGGTAGTGTCGGCCGTCGGCGCTTCGTCGCTCGATGGTTCATGGAAGGTCAGTTCCGGTACTGCTGGGTACCGCGTCAAGGAGACCCTGAACGGACAGGACACCGAGGGAGTCGGGCGCACCACGACGGTGGAGGGATCGTTCGCTATTTCTGGGACGACGGTGACCGCGGGGGAGTTCAGCGTCGACGTGAGCACCCTCACCAGCGACCAGGCCCGTCGCAACAATCAGGTACGCGGTCGGCTCCTGGAAACCGATCAGTTCCCGGTGGCGTCGTTTGTTCTGGACCAACCGATTGCGTTGTCGGCGATACCCGACGACGGAGTGTTGATCGATGCGGACGCCACCGGGACGCTCTCCCTGCACGGAGTCGACAAGGCCATCACCTTGACCGTTCAGGCCCGTCGCAACGGCGAAACGATCGAAGTCTTGGGCACGGCCCCGATAACGTTCGCCGACTTTGGCATCGAGGATCCGAGCGTGTCGCCGTTCGTCTCGGTCGGGGCGACGGGAACACTCGAGGTGTCGCTTGTCCTTGGCCGGGCCGCGGCCTGAGGCTTTCTTGAATCTGGCGCAGGCCCGGGAGCTACTCGACGTCAGTCTTCATTCGACGGTTGACGAAGTGAGATCGGCATTTCGAGTTCGGATTCGCACCACGCATCCCGACGTGTCCGCCTCTCAGGTCGACGCCACCGATGCGACGCGGCAGGTGCTCGTCGCCTATCGCATCTGTCTCGATGGGTGTCGCCGCGACGATGTTCCGGCCGTCCCCGAGCCGACCGGTGACGGCCGAGCGTGGCTGGTCGATGGCGACACTATTGCCCTCGCATGCTCACATGAGGAGGCCTTTGCGCGGGTGCTCGACGTTGGCTCAGCGCTGGGTGCGATCACCTACCTTGATCGACAGGGCGACCTGATCGAAGTGCTCCTTCGAACCAAACTGGGCGACACGGTCTCACTGGTCGTGAGCTTTCAGGGACGCGCGGATTGGGTCGAAGCGTTTCTGACCACTGAGGTCCTCGACGTTGCTCGTCACGAGCTGCCAACCACCTCGCAGCTCACGGAACTCATGGTGTTTGAGCTGCAACGTCGATGGTGATGGCAGACACACCGCTAGCTTCGACGGCCGTGCCTGAACCACTCTCGAATCCTCTTGAGCTGGCCCAATCGGGTTCGCTTGGTGAAATTGTGCAGCGCCTCGCCGGTCGCCCGCTCGGCACCCGTGTGGCGTGAACGCGGACCTGAGCTCGGTGGCCATCCGTGGCGAGCGCTAGACCCAGAAGTGCCCACATGATCGGAGCCGTGCGCATGACCTGAGGCCACGTCAGTAAACCCGCGGCGAAGGCGGCGAGTGACGCCACGAGCGGCGGTTGGGAACGGCTTCGCCACAGTGCCGCGAGGAATGTTGCCGCGGCGAGAACGGCTGCGGGCAAGCCGTAGGAAACGGCGTAGTCGACGAGTTCGTTGTGAACCTTGGTCGTGATGTTCAGGTACTGCTGACGAGTTCCGTCCGTAGCCGTGTAGTCGATCACGAGGAGCCGTGGCGTTGATCTGCTGGACCGGGCGGCGTCAGTGGCCGGGACATGCGCCCACACGAGCACATCAGCAGGATCAGCGCTACTAAGCGCGCGTAGTACTCCGCCGGCTCCGATGCCGATCACCGGGTGAGCCGCTATGCCCTGGACCGCGGCTCGGTACAGCGGCGTCCGGCCCGAGTCGGCTGCGGAGAACGTTCTCGCGGTGGTTGAGCCGTCGCCCGGGTCGGAGAGCACGGTTCCAAGCGCGAGGCCGACAACCGCGACCAGAGCCATCGTTGCCGCTCGGCGACGTCCGCCAACGGAAGCAATGACGAAGGCAATGATGCCAACGACTGCGGCAATGGTTGCCCCGCGTGACCAACCGAATCCAATAGCAAGCGCGCTGACGGCCGAGACAGCAATCCAACCCGTGCGTGAACCTGTCGTCGCTCGCCACAACGCAAGCGGGAGCGTGGCGGCCAGAAAACACGCGGCGTAGCCGCGGTTGCCAATCGTGGAACTGGGTAGATCGACGAGCAAGAAGCTCTGCCTTTGATCTGCAAGGGCGCCGAGGATGCCAAATCGTTGCAGCACAGACCCAACGGCAACGACCCCACCAACGGCGCCCACGGCCGACAGCAGTCGTGAGCGAAGCCCGCGCATGCCGAGCGCAGCACCACCGACGAGTGCTAGCAAAAGCCCAACGTGGCCAATCACTCCATCGAGCCGCTCCGTGCGCCCCAGCAGCGATCGCCACGGGTCAGCGTGGAAGGCTGAAGCCAGGAGCATCCACACGATCAACCCAGCAGGAAACATCAACGAGCGAGGTCGAAGCGATGCGCCACGA
>JAYSTV010000031.1:0-4442 GCA_043719425.1 Acidimicrobiia bacterium
CTCTATGTGCCGTCGGGCATCGCCGGACTCATCGCCCCGCTACGCGCCGCGCTCCTGCGTGTGCTGGGCGGCGCGCCGGTGGCCGATGATGCGCCCGGAGTGTCGACCGGCGACGCGTTCGTGGGGACCACGAAGAGCTTTGCCCGAGCGGCGGTACCCGCCCCCACGGTCGCTTCGCCCACCGATGACGTTGTCCTTCGGGTAGCTGGCATCAACAAGCGCTTCGGTGGCGTGACCGCCTGCAACGACGTGTCCTTTGAGGTCCGCCGCGGCGAAACCGTCGGCCTCATCGGACCGAACGGCGCGGGCAAGACCACCTTGTTTGAAATAGTCGGCGGCTTCACCAAGGCCGACGCAGGACAGATCCTGTTCAACGGGGTCGACGTGTCGTCACGCCGCGCCGAAGCCCGCGCCCAGGCCGGGCTTATTCGCTCGTTCCAGGACGCGCCGCTCTTCCCCACGCTCTCGGTCATCGACACCATCCGTCTCGCCCACGAGCGACGGATGCCATCAGGCCTCTTCTCGTCGCTGGTCGGTCGGGCCAAGCATGAACGGGGCATCCGCGCCGAGACCGACCGTCTCGTCGAAATGCTCGGCCTGCAGTCCTATGCGCGCAAAGCAGTTCATGAACTGTCGACCGGCACGCGTCGCATCACCGAGCTTGCCTGTCTCGTGGCCCTCGAGCCCACGGTGCTGCTGCTCGACGAACCATCGTCGGGCGTGGCCCAACGCGAGACCGAAGCGCTCGGCGATCTCATCAACGCCATCAAGTCCCATCTCGGCACCACCATCGTGATCATCGAACACGACATCCCGCTCGTGCGCGGGCTGAGTGACCGGCTCGTGGCCATGGAGTCCGGCACGGTGATCGCCGTGGGCAGTCCCGCTACCGTCCTTGCCGATCCGCTCGTGGTGTCGTCGTACCTTGGCGGCTCCGATGTGGCCATCGAACGCAGTGGCACCGGCGCGTAGGTCGTGACCGACGTCATCGACGTCGTCGACGTTGTCGTCATCGGCGGTGGGCTCGCCGGCGTGCGCACCGCGGTCGGGCTTCACGACGCGGGCGCGTCGTTTGTGCTCCTGGAGGCGAGCGATCGACTTGGTGGACGTGTCCACACAGTCGTCGACCCATCGCTTCCGGGTGGCCTCGCCGACGTTGGGGCCCGACAGATCGGTCAGGGGTACCGTCGCACGTGGGAGTTGCTACATCGCTACGGACTTTCGACCGTCGACGAAGAGGTCGCGCTCGAAGCGTTTGTGTACCTGCTCGGGTCCGAGTTCATCGCCGCCGACGCCTGGCCGACATCTCCGCACAACCCCTTTCCCGAGTCGGTGCGCGCCCTTCCTCTTCCGGCCCAGGGACCGGCGTGGCTCACCCGCAACGATCCGTTCACGACGCTTGATGACTGGCGCTCCCCTGACGCGGCACACCTCGATGTGCCGATCGCCGATCGTCTGCGCGCTGACGGTCTGTCCGACGAGGCGATACGGCTCTTCTCGCTCTCCCTCCACAGCGCCGACGTGAAGTCGACGTCGTATCTCACCGTGGCCCAGGAGCATCACCGCATCCTCGACGAGATCAAGCTCACCAGCGGCGGCTCCATGGCTATCGAGTCCGCAGCCGCCCGTCCCGGCGCCGCGACACCATCATCAGCGCGCGTACCAATTCAGAACATCGTCGGGGGAACCGGCGCTCTCGTGCAGGCCATGAGTGCGCCGTTCGACGATCGGATTCGTCTGTCATGCGCGGTGAGTGCGATCGACCTTACTGATGGCATGGCCACCGTCACGTGCTCCGACGGCACAACGATGCGCGCGCAACGGGTCGTGTGCGCCATGCCGTTCACTGCACTCCGCCACGTGCAGATCACTCCCCCACTGCCGATCGAACGCCACCACGTGATCGCCGACATGACGTACACAACGAACACGCGCGTCTGGGCACGCGTCGACCGGCCATTCTGGGACGACGACGGGCACGCTCCGTCGACCTTCTCCGACGCGCCTTTCCGATCGTGCATGATCCTGCGCGAACTCGGTCGCCCGGCCACCGCCATGTTCCTCCTTTCCGGCGAGGCCGCTCGCACCATCGACACCCACGGCGACGACATTGGCAGCGCGGTCATCACCTCGTTCGAGGCCCATCGGCCAGCGGCCCGAGGGGCCCTCACGCCCTATCTCGTCAGCTCCTGGGGACGAGCGCCGCATATCCACGGACTCCGCCACAGCTTCCCCGCCGGCCAGATGACGAACTGGATGCCCTTGATCGCCCAACCTTGGCACGGACTCCACTTCGCCGGCGAGCACACCCGTGAACGTGAGATGGGTATGGAGGCCGCTCTCGAGTCGGCCGAGCGGGTCCTCGCCGAACTGGCTTAGCCCGGCATCGTTGGATCGTTGGCGACTCGTTGGGTGGTTGGCGACGTCGTTTCGGCGGCAACGTGTCGCCAACCATCCAACGCGCTCGAGAAACCTCGGGCGACCTGTCCGCTCGGGCCGGTAGCGTCGCACGCCGGTCCTTATGCGTCGCGTTGCCCTCATCTTCGTCTTTGCCATCCTGATCGTCGACGCGATCGTGGCCAGCCTGCTGTATCCCGTCTACGCCAATTTCACCGACGGCCTCCGACATCCCGCGCTGTGGTTCGGCGTGGCGATGTTCATGTTCTCGCTGTTCCAGCTGGTTGCCGCTCCCGTCCTTGGCGCCCTCTCCGATCGGATCGGCCGCCAGCCCGTGTTCCGGGTGAGTGCCGTCGGGACCTTCGTGGCCAACCTGCTGCTCCTCCCCGTGCGCTACCCGCTCTTCGTCGCCAACCGTGCGCTCGACGGATCCACGAACGGTCTCTACGGCGTGGTCAAGTCCACCATCGTGGACCTGTCCGAGGAAAAGGACGTGCAACGCAATGTGGGACTGTCGGCCACCATTTCCTACGTGGGCTTACTTCTTGGCCCGGGCGTGGCCTCTGGCGTTCTGTGGCTCGCCAAACGACAGGGATGGGATACCGTACGCGCGCTTGTCATTGCGGGGATCGCGTTCGCCAGCGTCAACGTGGTGCTGTCGTTCCTCCTCCCCGAGACCCGACCGGCCCAGGCGTCCGTGCCCGACGATGGTCTCTCGCTCCGGACGCGCGTGCGCGCCGAAGTCTCTCCACGCCTCGTCGTTCGCCGTATCACCGAGCTCCGACGCGACCTTCCCGAGATTGCTCAGCTGCTCCTCGTCGAGGCGCTCGTGGCGCTCTGCACCGGGTACTACACCTACTTCGCCATCTTCGTGGCCCGCGGCCCGCTCAAGCTCGACCCGCAAGCGATCTCGTTCGTGTTCCTGTACTTCGCCGGACTCGGCATCATCACGAACACGATCTTCTTCGGTCGGGTCGCCCAGTGGCTGCGTCCGGTCGCCACCCTCAAGGTCCTGTTCATGCTCGGCATTGCCACGATGGCGATCTACGCCGCCACCAGCGACCGCCTGTGGGTGCTTTATTTCGCCCTGACCATCGACATGCTGACCCTGTCGCTCGCTCCCGGATTGCTTGAGGGCGAGCTCGGTCGACGAGCGCCGGAGGAGCGTCGAGGCGAAATCTTCGGACTCGGCCAGGGACTGGCGTCGCTCATGGGACTGCTCTCGATCGTGGCGTACACGGTGATGGCGCTTGTTGATCTTCGGTTGCCGTTCGTGTTCTTCGCCCTGCCCCTGTTCGGGTGCCTCGTCGCCCTGCGCCGCGTCGATGACGCGGCGCCGGTTGGCCGCCGCTAATCGATGAACCGGCGGCAGTCGAAGACCACGCCCTCGGCCTGCGGGAAGCGGTACGACGTGAGAGCGTTCGTGTTGTCGATCCAGAAGCGAGCGTCGGCGTCGTAGACCCGGCCTTCGTAGGTGTACAGAGCATCGTCACCGTCGACGGGTTCGGCCAGGCGTCGCGCCATCCGCACTTCCACCGTTGGACGCAGTAGCCGAGCCGGATCGGTAAGGGCATGCAGGTCCGGGATCACGACCGTGCGACCGACCTCTCCGGCCGCGGCGATGGCCACGATGAGCGGGCCTTGGAAGACTCGAAGCAACGGGAACAAGAGGGCGTCGTTGACCACTTCCACCCGCTCCGCAACACCGTCGATACTCACGTCGAAGGTGTCACCCCTACGGGCGTAGGTGACGGTTCGCGCCGCCACATGACCCCCGCCGCGGTGGGTCCACGCCAGCGAAAACGAGTCGACGAGGCCCTGATCATTGAGGGTGGCATCCACCTCCATACGCGCCCCACCCGGTTGGTCGCGCACACCTCGCACCGAGGCTTCGTCGATCACGAACGACTCGTCCATCGTCACGGCCTCGCCGTTGCGCCAGTACCGGTAGCCACCTTGCATCCAGCGAACGTTACGAGGTGCTCAACTACGACGTCACATGCCACTTGATCTCGACGCGCTCCCTGACCGCACCGCCACCCTCC
>JAYSTV010000301.1:0-3227 GCA_043719425.1 Acidimicrobiia bacterium
TTCGTCGTTGTGAAGACCACATGGAACCTTCTAACGTCGACACCGGACCCGACGCCGACGGCTCGGCGTTCACCACTGCGGGCACCACGTTGTACTTCAGGGGTCCGAAGAAGCCGTCGATCCGGTCGAGCAGGCCCGAGTCTGCGATGCGGACGGCGTCGAATCCGGCAACGACAACGCGGCCCTTCAGCGTGAACTGCCATTCGTACCGACAACGGTCGTGATGATGATCAACTCCTGACACGACGCGGAACACCGCGTGCGGAAACTTCGCCCGGACTTCGAGAACGTTCTGCTCGAGTGCGTCACGCCCAACGTGGTGGTGCAGGGGATCGCAGAAGACGAAGCCTTCGGTCACGGCGTTGTCGAGATGACCGCGGACGAGCGCCGGGTCGGTCTCGTTCCACATCGCCCAGTATTGATCGAACACCGGGCCCGGAAACAGACTCATAGTCGGTATCGTAGATTACCGATCACCAGTCGGTAAAGTCTGAGTGTGGCAACTCAGGAGGAGCGGCGATCGGCGACGCGGGGTCTGATCATCACCGCGGCGACAGAGCTGTTCGCCGATCGCAGTTACGAGGCCACGTCGGTTTCCGACATCCTCGAGGCCGCAAGCGTGAGCCGAGGAGCGATGTACCACCACTTCGCCAGCAAGGAAGACGTCTTTGCTGCCGTGTTTGTGCAAACGTCGAGCGACGCGATCCGCCGAGCAGCGAAACGGGTGAGCGCGTCGGTATCAGCCCGCAGCGCCCTCATCGAAGGATGTCTCGGCTGGCTCGATGCTGTTGACGTACCGGCGGTTCGCCAAATCCTCCTCATCGACGGGCCTCGTGCGTTGGGGTGGGAACGCGCCCGACTTCTGGAGGAGGCGACGAGCCTTGGGGTGATGCGCAGTGCCATTGATCGAGCGGTGCGAGCCGGCGAGTTGGACGTCAGCTCCATTGACCTCGCGGCGCGAATGATCAACGCCATGCTCGCCGAAGTAGCGCTCAGCGTTGGCCCCCGAGACCGAGCAAAGAGGCGTCAGAGCGGCGAGTTGATAACCGCCATGATCAACGGGCTCGCTAGCCGAGCGTGTTGACGTTGCCGAGTTCGGTGAACGACTGCTCGAGGCGCTTCACGAAGCTGACCTCGGCGGCTCGTAGCCACACCCGCGGGTCGTAGAACTTCTTGTTCGGCGAGTCCGGACCGGTCGGATTTCCGAGCTGGCCCTGGAGGTAGTCGTGCTTGCCGACGTCGAACTGACGGATGCCGTCCCACAGCGCCCACTGCAGGTCGGTGTCGATGTTCATCTTGATCACGCCGTAGCTAATCGCCTCGGCGATCTCGGCGGCCGACGAACCCGAGCCGCCGTGGAACACAAAGTTCACCGGATTCGGTCCGGTCGAGAGCTTCGCCTGAATGTGCGTCTGCGCGTCACGCAAGATGGTCGGCGTGAGCTTCACGTTGCCCGGCTTGTACACGCCATGCACATTGCCAAACGCTGCGGCGATCGTGAAGCGATCGCTGACTTCCATGAGCCGTTCGTATGCGTACGCAACTTCTGCGGGTTTCGAGTACAGGTCGGCCTGATCCTTGTCGGAGTTGTCGACGCCGTCTTCCTCGCCGCCGGTGATGCCGAGCTCGATCTCGAGGGTCATGCCCATCTTCGCCATACGCGTGAGATAGCGAACGCAGATATCGAGGTTCTCCTCGATGGGCTCTTCCGAGAGGTCCAGCATGTGCGAGCTATACAGCGGCTGGCCAGTCGCCGCGAAGTGAGCCTCACCGGCATCGAGCACGCCATCGATCCAGCCGAGCTTGTCCTTGGCACAGTGGTCGGTGTGGAGAATGACGCGCGCCCCGTAGGCCTCGGCCAGCGTGTGCACGGCCTGCGCGCCGGCGATCGATCCGAGCACCGACGGGCGGTCGCCTTTGATGCCGATGCCCTTGCCGGCCACGAACGCGCCGCCACCGTGGGAGAACTGGACGATCACGGGTGAGTTGACTTTGGCGGCCGTCTCCAGCACCGCGTTGATGGTGTTCGAGCCTGTGCAGTTCGCCGCCGGAAGGGCGAAGTGATTCGCTTTGGCGAGGGCAAAGATCTCAGAAACGGCGTCGCCGGTTAGAACGCCAGCGGGGAATTGGTCAGAGAGGCTCACGCCGCCAAGGTTATGGCAGCTGGAGATGCCTGATCGACGTTTGCGATCAGCGAGCGGCGGCGCGCGGGGCGATCTCGCCCGAGCCGCGCTCGATGACTTCGGTGCCAAGGATCTCGCGGGTGGGCTCATGGATGCCACCGTCGAGACGCCGGAAGAGGAGCTCGGCGGCCCGGCGCCCAAGCTCGAGTGGATACTGCGGAACAACCGACACGCCTGGGGTAACAACGGCGCCGAGATCAACGTCGTCGAACCCGATCTGGGCGATGTCGCTGCGCAAACCGAGCGCGTGGAGCGCTTGCAATGCTCCGAGCGTGATGAAGTTCTGGGCGGTGAACAACGCCGTCGGTTGCGGCTCGGTCTGCAGATAGTCGGTGACGATCTGCTGCCATTCTTCGGGATTGTGAAGGCCGGTCCGAATGCGCTGTCGATGCACCTCCAGACCCGCCGCTTCCATGGCTTCGCGGAAGCCAGCTAGTCGTAGACGGGCCGAGAAGATGTCGAGCGTCGACCCGAAGAAGGCGATATCGCGGTGACCGCGTGCCAGAAGGTGTTCGGTCGCGAGCCGGGCGCCGCCTTGATGGTCGCTGCGCAGGAGGTCGACCTGGTTGGCTTCGGTCGGCTCCAGGTCGACGAACACCAGGGGCGTGCCTCTCGCGATCTCGTTCACCAGTGGACCGATGAGGTCGCCCGTGGGGACGACAATGAGGCCATCGACGCGTCGGGCCACAAACGCCGTGACGAGTTGGTCCTGTCGATGCACGTCGCCGTCGGTACTCCCCGACAACACGAAGTATCCGTGCTTGCGAGCCACTTCTTCGATGCCGCGAAGAATCGAGGAGAAGAACGGGTTGGCCACGTCGACAAGCACGAAGCCGATCACGCCAGTTCGGAGGTCGGAGGTACGCAGTCGTCGAGCGCGGTCATCGGGCTGGTAGCCGAGCTCGGCGATAGCCGCGGTCACCCGTTCCGTGAGTTCTGCACTAACGCCAACTTCGCGGTTAACCACCCGGGAAACGGTTTTGAAGCTGACGTTGGCGCTGTCGGCGACGTCGCGCAGCGTTGGACGGCGGTTGAGTGCTGGTT
>JAYSTV010000302.1:0-3221 GCA_043719425.1 Acidimicrobiia bacterium
AACCACATGCTGTTGCCGACGACGTTTCGTGGTGCGGAGGAGGACTACTTTCACCTTCGCCGCGCCGTGCAGGTGTGGGACGTGGCGTGCGAACGGCAGGTCGAAATCGCCGGGCCCGACGCCTCCCGGCTAGCTCAGCTCCTTACCGTTCGAGACCTACGCTCGTTGTCCGTCGGTCGCTGCGCGTATGCCCCGATCGTTGACGACGGCGGCTTCTTGATCAACGATCCGATCGCCTTGCGGTTGGCTGAAGATCGCTTCTGGTTTTCGATCGCGGACTCCGACGTGGCGCTCTGGGCCAGTGGTCTTGCCCGAGGGCTCGGGCTCGATGTGTCCGTCGGTGAGCCCGATGTTTGGCCGCTCGCTCTTCAAGGTCCGAAGGCCGAAGAGGTGGCCGCCATGGTGTTCGGCGACGGTGTGCGGGCCATCAAGTTCTTTCGTTTCGCCGAGCTCTCGTTCCGCGGCCATCCGCTGGTGGTGGCACGAACCGGGTGGAGCGCGCAGGGTGGGTTCGAGATCTACGTCGACGATGCCGAGGTGGGTGCCGCGCTATACGACGAAATCATGGTGGCCGGTGCGCCATTTGCGATAGGACCCGGATGTCCAAACCAGATCGAGCGGATCGAGGCCGGCCTGCTGAGCTACGGCAACGACATCACCCGGGCGGACACGGCGCTCGAGGCCGGTCTCGAGAACTACTGCTCTCTCGACGCCCCGATCGAGGCGATCGGTATGGATGCGCTCCGTCGACAGCGAACGGCCGGCGTTACCAAGCGCGTGTGCGGGTTGTTGATCGACGGCGATCGCGTTCCGGCGCAGCGAGTTCCGTGGTCGGTGTCGACGAACGGCACCAAAGTCGGCATCGTGACCTCAACGATCTGGTCGCCACGACTGCTCACGAACGTGGCACTCGCGATGATCAACGTTGAGCAACTGGCCGTTGGCACGGAGCTTGTGGTGGCAGCACCAGACGGTGATCGTGCGGCCCGAGTTACGAATGTTCCCTTCGACGGAGCAGTGCAGCGCTAGGGCGAAATCCACGCAAGGATCACCATGAAGCAACTTTCCGATCTCATGCTCACCGGCCGGGTCTACAAGATGCAAGTGGCCCAGCCGCCGCTGGGCAACGACTTAGAAGCGACGCTCGTTGGTCTTCTTTTTCGGCGGCGCCTTGAAGGGCGCTTCGAGCAGAGCTTCGAAGGAGGCATCGTCGGGCTGGTTGCGCTCGTTGAGCCGCTGGAGGAACACCTTGAGGGCGGCGCGGGCCGGAGCAACGTGATCGCCTTTGATCGTCGTGGAGCGGGCGAGGGCGTCCTTGGCCTTCTGGACGCGCTCCTTGCGGGCCGCCTTCTCCTCCTCGGTGCGCTCAACCTTGGGCGTGTTGGCGCCGCCACCAGAGGTGGACGACGGGGCAACGGTTGTGAGCTTGGCGCGAATGGCCACCGAACGATTCTCCTTGAGCTGGCCACGAGACGTGGCAAACGAACCCGACAAGGGTACTCGCCCGCTACACCCGCCTTGTTCCTTCAGTTGCGAAGCACGCCGGAGACGGCGGAACGACCCTTGCCCAGCACTTCGTCGGCGCTCACCCCGAGCCACGTGCTCAACGTGGCGAAGTAGTCGCCCATCGACAGCTTGGCGATGAGGTTGTCGTCGCGGTCGAGCTTGGTGAGCGACGCGTATTCGCCGTGCACACCAGCATTTACCGGTCCCGCCAGGAGGGCGACCGAAGCAGCGCCGTGGTCGAGCCCATTGGATCCGTTGTCCTTCGCTCGACGGCCGAACTCCGACGTGGTCGCCACGAGCACGCGGTCGCCAAATCCCCTCGCCTCGGTGGCGGCCAGAAAGGCATCGACTGCCTCATCAAACTCGTTGAGTCGTTGCCCATGTTGATCGATGGCCGACGAATGGGTGTCGAACCCGTCGTGGGTGATGTGCACGATGCGTAGACCGAGTGCGGGTTGGCTGATGAGGCGTAAGGCTGAGGCGAGGCTTCGGCCGAGGTCGGAACCGGGTAGACCGTCGTTGTCGTCTCCTCCGTCGGTGGTCACGAGACCGGCCGTGCGCAGCGCCAGGGTCATGCCGTTGGCCGTCTCGGCGCGCGGTCCCGTGGAGCCGGGTTTCACCGTGGTTGTGGCCATGCGTCGATACGCTGTCTGAAACGCCGTGAGGTTGGCGTCGTCTCGATTCGGTCGGAACATTTCGGCCGACTGGAGACTCCGGAGGTTCACGCTCGGGGCCCACGTCGACACGAGCGCCGGGGAATAGCCGGAGCCAAGTCCGAGAGCAACAGCCGGCGCGTCCTTGTTGCCGATCACGTCGGCCAGACGGCCGAAGAATCCCGTAGTGGTGGCGCCCTTGCCGTCGAGATCGGCCATGGCCCATCGGCGAGACATCTCGAAGTGGCTGCCCTCCGGATTCGCCACCCCCACGCCGGCGACAACGGCGAGACCGCGTTTCGTGAGCCGGCCAAGTGAAGGGTGGGCGGCGTAGTCCTTGTCGATCGGATGAAGATCTTTCTCGGCCAGGCCGACGGTCGTGCGCAGTGTTCGGTAGGCAGGATCGTTGATCGGCACCACGGTATTGAGCCCGTCGTTGCCGCCGGCCAGGTCGATGACGACCAGCACGCGATCGCCGTTGGTCCTCTTGGCCGCCTTTGCTGTCTTTGTCATGGTCTTGATATCGGTGGCAGGCGCCTGCGTGTCCGGTGCGGAGGAAGTAGCGGAAGGCTTCGACGGTGCACTACCGGAGGAGTGATCACGGCCGCCATCGAGAAGCGAGGGAACCACTCGGGCGGCGGCGGCCCCCCCGGCGCCGACGGCACCGAACTTCAAGAACTCACGGCGGTTGATCATGTCGAGCTCGCTTCTGTTGGGTCCGTAGCTGCGTTGAGGTTGATGGCGCTCATGCCAGTTCGAATTCGGGGCAGCTCACGGCGAGCGCAAGAGCGACGGAGGCCTTGGCTCGGCGTTCGTCGACACGGTCCACCGCACCACGAATGGCGTCGACCGTGGAAGCGCTGGCGTCGTCGAGGGCGGCGCGACGAAGTGCCCATGAGGCGAAGTCGGGGGTGTCGACGACGATGGAATCCCACGAGTGGTCGCGACCCGTATGGGCACGTAGCAAGGTCGGGCTCGCCCCGAGCCAACGGCGATCGTCGGGCCACCCGGCCACGTTGGGTGGGAAGAACGGAACCTGCCCAAAGTCCCACAGCGCGTTCC
>JAYSTV010000303.1:0-3217 GCA_043719425.1 Acidimicrobiia bacterium
GCCTCCAGGCGCAGACCCGCCAACTCGATGTCCTTCGCAATCCGCTCACTTGGCTGCGAGACGCGCAATGGACCATCCGGCGTTCCTGCGAGATCGCTGGCGTAAGCAAGGGTCTCAAGCGCGACTCGTTCGATAAAGGCCACGAACGCCTGCCGGTCGCCGAGGTCGGCGGCCTCGAGGGCGTCGAAATATGGCACCCGTTCGTCGTCGTAGATAAACAGTGGGATCGATGCTGCCCGAAGCAGGAAGGTGCTGGCGAGAACGCGGGCGACGCGGCCATTCCCGTCCTGAAACGGATGCACAGCGACGAAGGCGTAGTGAGCAAAGGCTGTCTGCAGGATCGGGTGCGCCGAGGCAAACACCGGAGAACGAAGCGTCTCCACAAGTCGACCCATTTCTATCGACACCTCTTCAGCCGGGCAATACCAGTGCACCGAACCGTCAGAAAGCTCGACGTTGTTCGGGCGGGTTTTGTACGCGCCCTTTTCAAATGGCACGTCTGATTGGAGTCGTTGGCCGTCAACTTCAGCAAACACGCGAACCGTGTCCTGGGGCGCGCAGACCACCGCATGAACGGAGCGAATCCACACCTCGCTAAACGGATCGGCGCCAGTCGCAATGTCCAACGCCATGTCGAAGCCCTCAATGCTCGCCGCCACGAACGCTTCGGCCTTCGATCCTTCGGCGTGCCGCACAATCGGCTGCCAATCGGTTGCTTGTTCAATCACGGATCGCGTGAGCCCTCGCCCGGCACCGTGAAGCCCTTCGATCGCGCCGGAGTTCAACGCCGCCGCAGCGATCAATGAGCGTCGAAACGATGGGTCGACCGGGGGCTCTGGTCGGTCGGGCAACGATGCCCGGAGTCGAGCGAACGACGCATCCCAGAGCGACTCGTTCACCCGCAATGTCAGCCACTCGTCGAACGATGCGAACGGCTCGTATCTCGTTGTTTGATTCTGCTCGCCGGAAAGCTCCACCCCGGCAGTCTCGCGTATGGGAGCCCTGGCACCCATGCTCGTGCGCTTGGTCGCTCCGGGCGCTACTCAACCTACGAGCACCCAACAGTTTGATGCACATGTCCGTTTCAACGATTTCATCCATCGTCCGCAAGCTCACCGTGTGGTTGCCGGCCTCAGCGCCGGGTCGCTTCTCTCTATAGGCGGAATCGCCCAGGCCCAGACCACTTCAGGATCTACAACTTCCACGCCACCGCGTCTGGCCCGATGCAGAGCCGTCCAACGCAGACGGCCACCCAGGAGTCGTGCCTTGCCGCCAAGGGCTTCACCATGCCGGACAAGTTTGCGGGCGCCGTCAGCCAAACGACCCGGACACCTCCGTCGGCCGAGAAGAAGGCTGCATTCGAGGCGGCGGCGACGGCGTGTGGGATCACCATGCCAGCTCGCGGTGGCGACATCGCAACTGCCACCAAGACGGTGTGATCGCCAGCGCACTTACCATCGTTCTCATGAGCACGGCCCGGCCTATCGCCCGGCGGTGCGCGCGTCGCACGCGCGATTTGGCGTGAAACGTTGGATAGTTGTCATTGACGCCACTCACCGACATCGCCATGCTCATCGTGTGGCCCCACGAGAGATCGCAACAAGACACGTCGTGTTCACCATCTACCCCGGGTTTCAGAGTCTCGACCTGGCCGGACCGTTCGAAGTATTCGCCGGCGTCAACGAGCTCCTTGGGACCACTGCGGCGAACCCGGCCTACCGCCTGCGCGTGGCGGCGACGACGAAGGGACCGGTGCTGACCGAGCGAGGTCTCCAGGTCCACGCGGATGTCGAACTCCGTCGTGTCCGCGGGCCAATCGACACGCTCGTGGTGGTCGGCGGTTTCGGCGCCATTGACATCGGCGAACGCGAACCCACGCTCATTGGTCACGTAAATCGCCTGGCTGGTTCGGCGCGTCGAGTCGTGAGTGTCTGCACGGGCAGCTTCGTTCTCGCCGCCGCGGGACTGCTCGACGGGCGCACCGCGTGCACGCACTGGGCGAGAGCGGGACTCCTCGCACGCCGCTATCCGGAGATCACCGTCGATGGCGACTCGCTCTTTCGGCGCGACGGCAATGTGTGGACCTCCGCCGGTGTGACCGCAGGTATCGATCTTGCGCTGTCGCTCATCGCCGATGACCACGGAGCCGACGTTGCCCAGACCGTGGCTCGCTGGCTCGTGGTGTTCTATCGGCGGCCGGGCGGGCAGTCGCAGTTCACTCCACCGATACGCCACGGGGCGAGCGATCGCGACACATTGCGCTCGGTGCAGGAAGCCGTGATCACCGAGCCTGGGGCCGACCATCGGCTCGCCGTTCTTGCCGCGCGGGTGGCCATGAGCGAGCGGAACTTCCTTCGTGTGTTCACTCGCGAGATCGGCGTGACGCCGGCGAAGTTCGTCGAGTCGACACGCGTAAACGCGGCGTGCCTCGCCCTAGAAACATCAACGGCCGGCCTCGACGTCATCGCCAAGGACGTCGGCTTCGGCACGGCGGAAACCATGCGCCGCACGTTCCTGCGCACCAAAGGTGTCGCCCCCAGCGACTACCGCGCCCGCTTCTCCCGCACCTCCCCCTAGACCATCTACCGAAACGAGTTCCCCGTGCAGATTGCCGCCGTCCTGTTCCCCCGCCTCACCGCCCTCGACCTCATTGGTCCCTACGAAGTACTGCAGCGTCTTCCCGACGCCACCGTCACGTTCGTCGGTCATACGCGTGGTGAGGTGCGCACCGAGAACGGCTTCCTCGGGCTCACCGTCGACGCCAGCTTCGATGAAATGATGAACCCCGACGTCGTCATCGTTCCGGGCGGCGTCGGCACTCGTGTCCTCCTCGACGACACTCCCCTCCTCAACTGGCTCCGCGCCGTGCATCCGACGACTCGCTACACCACGAGTGTGTGCACAGGATCGCTCGTGCTCGGTGCCGCTGGCCTCCTCGATGGGCTTACCGCGACCACGCATTGGTCGGTGCTTAACGACCTCGCGAAACTTGGAGCAATACCAACGTCGGAGCGCGTGGTCGAGCATCTCGACCGTCGCATTATCACCGCCGCTGGGGTGTCGTCGGGTATCGACATGGCGTTGCGCCTGGCTGAGCTCCTCGTCGACGAAACCGCGGCCAAGGCGATGCAGCTCATGGTCGAGTACGACCCGCAGCCGCCGTTCGACTCCGGCTCACTGGCCAAGTCTTCTCAGGCCGTCGTGGAGCGCGTCATCG
>JAYSTV010000304.1:0-3214 GCA_043719425.1 Acidimicrobiia bacterium
TGACCCGGCGCAACCAGGACCCCGCAAAACAGTCAGCCTGCAGTTCGGCGTAGACCGACGGTAGGCGAGTCTTGGTGCGTGCTTGCACGGCATGACCTACTTCGTGGGCCAGAACCATGCCCAGGGCGATATCGCCAAACCCGTTGTAGAGGTCGGGGAACAATCCTTCGTTGTCGAAGGCGATGTAGTCCGCCGTTCGGCAGTAAAACGCGTTGCCAGCAATGTCTTCAAAGCGCATCCTCACGCCACACCGCGGCGGTAGGTTCTGCGAGTCATACGGGTAGAAGCCGACGAGCGGTCGGTACGCCTGCTTGTAGACCCGGGGCATCTCGACCGACCAGAACGAATCGAGGTCGGCTCCGAACTTCGCCAGCGTGGCGGCGTAGGGACCCGACGTTTCCACGAAAGGCGTGCGAGCCGACACGCGTTTGCGAACTCGAGCGGCATTGACCGGGGCCGCCCCAACAGCAATGGTGCTGCCAACAACGAGCATCAGGGCAAGGTAGCGACGGACCGTGGTCTTCATGAGCGCCCATTCTCTCCGTCGAAGATGATGAGCGGGTGAACGCTCGCCTAAACCGCGTTCATACGCGCGCAGATGACCAAGGGGTGAATGCTTGCGCCAACGCCCATTGATACGCGCGCAGATCAACTGCGCCATCATGCCGACTGTCGGCTAATGGGTGAGCTCGGCGCGGGCGGCGGCCACGAGGTACAGCGAGCCGCAGACGATGACGAGCGTTTCGTCGTCGGCATCGGATTGAGCCAGCAGCAGCGCGTGGGCGGCGTCGGAGGCGATCACCGCGTCAATGCCGGCGTCGCGCGCGGCGACGATGAGCAGGTTCGGATCGAGAGCGCGAGGCGTGGGCGGGGCCACCGCGATGATCTGGGCGACGTCGCCGAACCGTCGAAGGGTGGCGATGATTTCGGCCGGGTCTCGTCCACCCAGGATGCCGAGCACCACGACCCAACGAGTCTTGGCCGCGAACGTGTCGGCCAGCGCGGCGCCGAGCGCAGCCACTCCGGCCACGTTGTGAGCTCCGTCGATAACGGTCAACGGATCGCGGGTCATCACTTCGAGTCGGCCGGGGTTGGTCACTTCGGCAAAGCCCGCAGTGACGATGTCCGGCGAGAGTTCGTCACCCAGGAACGCTTCGGCAGCGGCGAGGGCGACCGCCGCGTTGTCGCCCTGATGGGATCCGTGCAGCGGCAGGAACACCTGCGGATACGACGCCCGCGGCGTGCGGAGATTCACGAGGCGACCGCCGACCGCCAGACGATTGGAGTCGCAGGCGAAGTCGACCCCGGCAATGAGCAGTGCGGCGTCAACATCGTTGGCCCGCCGTTCAAAGATGGCGACGAGGTCGGGATCAGTTTCCCCAATCACGGCCGTGGCCCCGGCCTTGATGATGCCGGACTTTTCCCGGGCGATGTCGGCCGTGGTCGGGCCGAACCACTCCACATGATCGAGGGTCACGTTGGTCACCACGGCGACCTGTCCATCGGCCACGTTGGTGGCATCGAACGTGCCACCGGCACCCACTTCGACAATGGCGACGTCGACGGCAATGTCGTTGAACCACCGGAAGGCCGCGGCGATGACGATCTCGAACCAGCTGGCCCGCTCCCCGCCGCGTTGGACCACCGCCGCTTCGGCGAGAGCCACGGCGGTGAGCTGATCGGCGAGTGCGGCCGACGAGATGGGCTGGCCCTGGGCCAGGACCCGCTCGTGGAATGACGCCAGGTGCGGGCTGGTCGTGGTGCCAACCGACTGCCCGGCGGCGATGAGGAGCGACGTGAGCATCCGGGCCGCCGAGCCCTTGCCATTGGTCCCGGTGATGTGGATGATGTCGAGGTCAAGCTGGGGATCGCCGAGAAACCCGAGCAGGTTCTCCATCCGCTGCAATGTGGGCGGGTCCATCCGCCGACCGGCGATGATCGGCGATGCCGTGGGGGCGGTCCATGGTTTGACGCCGGCTCGGTCAACGACGACCCCGGTTTCAAAGTTGATGTGGCCGTTGAGCCAGGCGAGCGCGTCGGCGTAGTTCACGAGTGCAAGTGCCTCGGACGAGGCTGAGCAGAGCTCAGCTGGCGGCGCGACGCGGGCGGTCAGTGCGCTCGGTCGGCATTTCTGAACGGGGCACGAGGGTGGGGTTGACCTTTTCGAGAACCGTTTCGCGAGTGATCACGCAGCGGCCGATGTCGGTCCGGCTCGGGAGGTCGTACATCACGTCGAGGAGGACTTCTTCGAGGATCGCCCGCAAACCGCGAGCGCCCGTCTGCCGCAGGAGCGCCTGGTCGGCAATGGCCTCGAGGGCGTCGTCGGTGAACTGCAGGTCCACGCCATCGTATTCGAAGAATTTCTTATACTGCTTGACGAGTGAATTCTTCGGTTCAGCGAGGATCCGAATCATCGTTTCGCGATCGAGGTTGCCGACGGCACCGATCACTGGGAGACGGCCGACGAATTCGGGGATGAGACCGAACTTGGTCAGGTCTTCGGGTTGGCAATACGCAAAGAACGAACCGGTCGGTGTTTCCGATCGGGACCGGACGCGGGCGGTGAAGCCCATGCCCTTTTGCCCCATACGGTCTTCGATGATCTTTTCGAGGCCGGCGAACGCACCACCGCAAATGAACAGCACGTTGGCCGTGTCGATCTGAATGAATTCCTGGTGCGGATGCTTGCGTCCACCCTGGGGCGGGACCGAGGCAACCGTTCCTTCGAGGATCTTGAGCAGCGCCTGCTGCACGCCTTCGCCGGAAACATCGCGAGTGATCGACGGGTTCTCACTCTTGCGGGCGATCTTGTCGATTTCGTCGATGTAGATGATGCCCGTTTCGGCCTTTTTCACGTCGTAGTCGGCCGCCTGAATGAGCTTCAGGAGAATGTTCTCCACGTCTTCGCCAACGTAGCCCGCTTCGGTCAACGCGGTGGCGTCGGCGATGGCGAACGGCACATTGAGCATGCGGGCCAGGGTGGAGGCGAGCAGGGTCTTGCCGCAACCGGTCGGGCCGAGGAGCAACACGTTGCTCTTGGCCAATTCGACCTCGGGGTTTGACGTGCCGTTGGCCCCCTGGGCCTGGACGCGCTTGTAGTGGTTGTAGACCGCTACCGCCAGTTGCTTTTTGGCCGAATCCTGACCAATCACGTACTCGTCGAGGAACGAGTGGATCTGTCGTGGCCGGGGAAGTTCGTCAAAGCGAACTTCGC
>JAYSTV010000305.1:0-7795 GCA_043719425.1 Acidimicrobiia bacterium
AGGAAGGCATCGGCGAAGCCGACTCCCACCCGAGCGGCGAGCATCCGGGGCACGGCCAAGAGCCTCGTACTGGGGATCGATATCGGCGGAAGCGGCATCAAGGGTGCGCCGGTCGATCTCGGCGAAGGACGACTGGCGAGCGACCGGCTCCGCATCGAAACACCACAGCCTTCGACACCGCAGGCCTGCGCGGTGATCGTTCATCAGATCGTCAGCCACTTCGAGACCATGACGTCGTCGCGAGGACCCGTCGGCTGCACGTATCCCGGCGTGGTGTGGGACGGCGTCACCCATACGGCGGCGAACATGGACCACGGGTGGCTGGGTCGCGACGCCGATGCACTCTTCGAAGAGGCGTGTAAACGCCCATTCACGGTGATCAACGATGCGCAGGCGGCGGTGTTGGCTGAGGTGCGGTGTGGCGCGGCGCGCGGCGCCGAAGGACTGGTCCTCATGCTCACGTTCGGCACCGGCATTGGCTCGGGCCTTGCGTACCGCGGGGTGGCTCTGCCTGGCGTGGAGTTCGGTCACATCCGCATGCAGGGCGTTGATGCCGAAGCGTTAGCGGCAGCAAGCGTGCGCGACCGCGAAAAGATGAGCTACAAGAAATGGGCTGAGCGGGTCAACGCCTATCTCGCTCGCGTGGAGGCAATGATTTGGCCGGAGGTCATCGTGCTCGGGGGCGGCGTCGTCAGCGATGCGGAGAAGTGGGTCCCTCGGCTCAAGACTCGAACCCCGCTCGTGGTCGCCGAGCTCGGCAACGACGCCGGCATCGTCGGCGCCGCCATCGCCGCGACCACACAGACAAACCGTAAGCGCGCCTAGTGGCAAAGCCTCAAGCTATTTTCCCACTATGAATGACCCGGCAACCTCAGAGGAGCACCCGGTCCGGCGCCTAGGATGCCGCCGAGACATAGTCAAGGTTGTCGCTGTGGTTGCGGTTGGCCTCGTCGGGGCGCGATCGTGCGGCACGACCCCGTGGGAACGACGCCAACAGAAGGTCGATCAGCGCAGGATCGCTCGCTGCATGCAAGGCAAGGGTTGGTCGTTGACTACGGGCCGAAACCGCGAGATGACCTGGAGCGACTCACGATCGGGAGACCCGGAAGGACAGCGAGTTGCGCTCGATCTCGCGGCTTGCACTGATCTCTGGAGCAGGAAACGCTGACCGTGCGCGAGGTCGATCGGGTCACGCTCGCCCCGTAACCTGGGTGCATGTCTCGCAATCTGCTCGTGACCGGCGGGGCCGGATTCATCGGTTCCAATTTTGTCCATCTCGTTCGTCGCAGCGGCGCGGCCGACCGGATCACCGTGCTCGACAAGATGACCTACGCCGGGAGCGCGGCCAACCTTGCCGGTGCCGACTCGGTCGAGCTGGTGGTTGGTGATATCGCCGACGGAGCGCTCGTCGACAAACTCGTCGCTGAACACGACGTGGTCGTGCACTTCGCCGCCGAGAGTCACAACGACAACTCACTCAACGATCCGTGGCCGTTCGTGGAAACGAACGTGATCGGGACGTTTCGCATTCTCGAGGCCATACGCGCGCATAGCAAACGACTCCACCACGTTTCGACCGACGAGGTCTACGGCGATCTCGAGCTCGACGATCCCGAGAAGTTCCACGAGAACACGCCGTACAACCCGTCGAGCCCGTACTCATCAACGAAGGCCAGTTCCGACCTGCTCGTGCGGGCCTGGGTCCGCTCATTCGGCATCACCGCCACCATCTCGAACTGCTCGAACAACTATGGGCCCCGCCAGCACATCGAGAAATTCATTCCTCGCCAGATCACCAACATCTTGTCGGGCATCACGCCGAAGCTCTACGGCAAGGGCGAAAACGTGCGCGACTGGATCCACGTCGACGATCACAATCAGGCTGTCCTCGACATCATCGCCGGGGGCCGGTCCGGAGACACGTATCTCATCGGCGCCAACGGGGAGCGAGACAATCTCGCGGTGATGCGCCTCATCCTCACCACCATGGGTCATGAGGCCGACGGGTTCGAGCACGTGAGCGACCGTCCCGGACACGACAAGCGCTACGCCATCGACGCCTCAAAACTGGCGGCCGAACTCGACTGGACACCCAAGTACACCGACTTCGAAGACGGTCTCGTGCAGACCATCGGTTGGTACCGCGAGAACGAGGCGTGGTGGCGGCCGCTCAAAGACGCCGTCGAGGCCAAGTACGTGGCCCAGGGCCACTAGCGGCCGCTACCAGGCCACCGGTCGTTGGATGGTTGGCGCCACGATGTCGAGTTGACGACGTCGTCTGGGCGGCAACGTGTCGCCAACGAGACAACGGTCGAACGGCGGCGGCGCTAGCTGGCGATGTAGAGCCAGTCGTAGCCCGACGGATCAACGAAGGCGAACGACCGGCGGCCGAGCCCGTCGTCGACCACATCGCCCACCGACGATGCGCCGTTGACCAATGCGGCCGCCCGCGCCGCATCGACATCACGAACCCGCCACGTGTAGGCGGTGTGGCCGAGGGCGCCGAGATGGGACTGCGCGCGCAGGTCAACGACGGGCTCCGTGTCGAAGTGGATGTACTTCAGGCGACCCGACAACCAATCAGGCGGAGCGGGTCCCGAGCGCGGATCGTCGAAGTCCCAACACCGGTACTGCTCCCCCGCCTCCAGGTCGAAGATACGACGCGACGCCATGTCAGCTGAGGTGCTGACCGAAGCCTCCCGGGTCGTACGCGCGCCTATGGTCCGCTGGTGAAAGTAGACCTGATCCGGATCTCCAGCGGTAACCACGCCTACATGGGTCACCTGCGACGTGGGAAACGCCGCCTCCACGATCGCACCGTAGTTCGCGTTGCTGTACCCGAATCGTTCGAACAACACCTGACGTGATTCCGGCCGACAGAGGATCATCTCCCGCACGTGAACGAGATCGTCGAGAAACGGACGGGCCACGGGGCCAGCCGGGTCCTGACGCGATGAGGACACCCACGAAATCGGCACGCCCTGTTCGTCGGCCGACTCGGCATGGCTCTGCACGGCCAGTACCGAGCGCGTCAGCATCGCGCCCCACCGCGAGCCGAGGGCCCGCAATGGGTGGAGCCCGAGACCTTCACCGGTTGGTATTTCCCACTGGATGAGACGGAGCAGACCGTGGTCCGACAGACCGTGTTCGAGCACGACCACGCGGGCCGCTGACGCAACGCCGTAGACGGCCATCGCTTCCGCTTTGGTGAGCGCTACTGCATCGTCGCCGCAGAACCCGAAGCGAGCCCAGTAGGCGGCGGCATCGTCAACGGACCGAACGCCGATGACCAGCTCGTGCACCCCGCCAACCGCGAGCGGCGCCTCCGGAGCTGACACCATCACACCCGTTTCGTCGGGCGGTGCTGGTACTGACCCTGTGGCGGGCCGACCACATTGGTTCCGTCGAATACAAGCTGACCCCGCAGGTACGTCGACGCCACCTTGCCGTTGACCTCGATGCCCTCAAACGGCGTGTACCCCTGGCTCGACTGCGAGTCGGCGGCGCGGATCGTCCACGTCTTCGTCGGATCGAAGAGCACCAGGTCGGCGTCGTAGCCCACGGCGATGTCACCCTTGGTGTTGAGACCGAAGCGTTGCGCCGCCGTCCACGAGGTGAGCTCGGCCATGCGGTTGAGCGAGAGTCCACGACGCACGCCCTCGGTGTGCAGCGCGGCGAGCAGGTATTCACTGCCGCCGAAGCCGGACTTGGCCATCCAGATGTCGTCGGGATGTTCGGCTTTGTATTTCGCCTCGGTGCGACAGCACGCATGGTCCGACGCCACCCAACTCAGATCACCTTCGAGCAGCTTCTCCCACAAGAACTCCACATCGGCGCGATCGCGAATCGGTGGATTGACCTTGGCATAAACGCCGCTGGGCGAATCGGTATCGAGCACCAGATGGCCGATGGTGACTTCGCGTCGAAAGTCCACGTGAGGAAACAGCTCACGCATCATGAGCGCCGCCTCCACCGCCTTACGCGACGAGAGGTGCAACAGGTTGATATTCGGACAGTTCGTCTCATGGGCAAGGTACGACGCGATGAACACCGCGAGACCTTCAGAGTGTGGAGGACGCGCCGCGCTATAGGCCTTGAGTCCGGTGAGCTTGCCCTCGCGTTCCACCATCGCGGTATACGCGTTGAGGATGTCGGCGAACTCACAGTGCAATCCGAGGCTGATCTGGCTCGCTTGCTCGGGGCGCTCTTCGATCATTTTCGTGAGCTGACGCATGACGAATTCGAAGTGGGCCACGTCGTAGCGCTCGTCGTCGTCGAGCATCAAGAAGTTCGACTGCGTGGCACTGCGGCCGTGGAGGCCGTGGCCTCCGTAGAACATGAAGATCTTGAAGCTGGCCACACCCATGTCGTCGAGCAGGGCCGGCATGTCATCGATATGCGAACGGTTGATCGGGGCTAGGTGATAGGCGTAATCCGACCAGTAGTGCTGCGACGAACGATCGAGCACCTCGCCGTAGAACGCCGGATAGGGCCCGGTCTTGTTCAGGTAGTACTCCCCGGTCCGGAAGTACGTGAGCGTCGTCGTTACGCCACCCTGCACGGCCGCCTTGGACTCCGACTCGGCGTCTTCCTCGAGCGGGTTGTAGATACCCACGTGATAGTGCGGATCGACGAGACCTGGAAAGGCGAGCTGGCCGGTGCCATCGACCACCGTGGTCGCATCGGCCGGATCGAGTCCGGATCCAACGGCGACGAAGCGACCGTTGTTGATGCCGACGTCGACAATGGGCGTGTCATCGGTGTTCGGTCGAACCAACGTGACGTTGCGAACCAACAGATCATACGTGGGCATAGCAGTTCGGGGCCTTTCGGAATTCAGTTGGTGTAGCCGAGGCGGGCGGAGATTCGAGCCGTTGCTTCGAGGAGCAATTTGGCCGCATCTTCGACCTCGGAGGTAAAGCGTTCGACCGGTCCGCACAGACTCACCACGGCCGAAGGGCGTCCGTTGTGATCGAACACCGGGGCGGCGACCGACCCAGCGCCGGCCTGGCGCTCACCGAACGATACGGCGTAGCCAAGCTTGCGGATCCGACGAAGGTCAGCGCGCAGGGCATCAGCATCAACGATCGTCGTGTTGGTCAGCGGATCGAGGGGCGCCTGGAGATACTCGTCGATCTCTTTTTCCGGCAGGAATGCGAGAAATGCTTTCGACGACGACCCGGCGTGAAGCGGGAAAGGTCGACCCAGTGGCACGGTCATCTTCACTTCCCGATCCGGCAAGACCTGCGAAACATATGTACGCATATTGTCGGAACGAATCGACAGGGTCGCCGTTTCGTCGGTGGCATCACTCAACGCCACCAGTTCGGGCTGGGCCAGATCGCGCACATCGAGCTTGTCGACATACGCCCGCCCCAAGGCCAAAGCCGCCGGCCCGAGGCTGTAGCGCCGTGATTCCTCGTTCACCTCCAACAAGCCTTTCCCCCGCAACGACGAAAGGATGCGGTGGACCGCAGCCTTCGACAACGTGAGTTCGTTGGCGATCTCGGTCACGCCCAGCGTTGGCGCCCGACGCCGGGTAAACAGCATGAGCACGTCGACCGCCCGCTCCACGGTGGCGATCGTCTGCGACCCCGACGGTGCCGGCGTCGCGGCCTGTTCCTGCTCGTCGGGCACGTGACTAGCTCTCGCGACGAAAACCGACATTGACCGGCGGGTCCGTGAGCAGCCGGGTACTCAGGAACTCCCACCACTCATCCTGGGAAACCCGCTCGGTCTCCCAGTCGGTGTTGGTCTTCAAATTGGCCAGCGCCTGGCGATACTCGCCGAACCCGGCTTCATCGTCGAAGGCGGCCCAGTTCTCGATCACGTAGACATCGCCGACCACGCTGTAGAACCAGCGCACTTCCTTGACCATGGGCAGGTCCTGGTAGAAGAACGTTTCGCGGTGCTCCAACCACTTCCAGAAGCCCTTCATGTCCTGACGGGCTCGGGCCGCCAGCTTCATTCGGTAGTGGAGATAGATCACAGTTGTTGCTCCCGTTCGACGACAAGCACGGCGAAGCCGTCGGCTGCAGTCTAGGAAATCTCACGCCCGCCGGTCCACTGGACGGAACGCCGTTACGCCCAGCGGTACAACTTCCGAAGTCCCGTCGCTGGCCCCGAACGCAAAACGGCGGCCCGAGGGCCGCCGCAAGATCATGACCATCCGTGGGAGTGGAGACGATGGGAATCGAACCCACGACCTCTTCATTGCGAACGAAGCGCTCTGCCAACTGAGCTACGTCCCCGGGAGCCGCTCATCATAGCGACGTTGGCTCGGCCCGGGACCGGGGAGAACCAGCGCTATTCGCCGACGGCGCGGTTGTACGCGTATTGGTATACCGGGGACTGGGTCGGCGCTCCGACCGGCGACGCGGCCTTCAACCGGAGGAGGGCAACCACGTAGACCGTGAACAGCGCAGTGGACACGCCGGACAGGACGAGCAGCATGCGCAGACCCGGCACGAGACCGAGGAGCAGTGAGCCAAAGGCCACCCCGAACAGGCCAGCCAAAAGCTCACGACGACGTTTGCGGGTCCGACGGGCCGCCGGGCTCAGACGTATGGGGGCAGGACGGGTTGCGGGGCGCCGACGACCACGGAGGGAGCTCACGGCGCCACGCAGGCCAACGCCAAAACTACCCCGACCAAAATCGCGGCTCCGACGATCGCTGCGTCGGCCAACACCGAAAGAAACACCACGTTGGGCGAGACTTCGTACAACGCCGGGGCCGAGTGCGCACACCCAGGCAACTCCCAGCACAATAAACATCACATTCCTCACCGCGTGCCGAACGTCCTTTCGTTTCGTGGTCGACCGGGTAGTCGACTCGCCATCTCAGGTGTCGTGCGTTGAAGCGCCGGAGAGCTTAGAAGGTTGAACCTTCAACAGCAAGCGGAGCGCTAACTTTTGCAAGCATTTGCTTGCAAAATTCGGCGCACGGAGCTCACGCGCTCCACACAACGACCGGGAGTACTTCCTATTCCGTCGCCTCGGCCGGACGCCGGTACGTACCCGAGCGGCCACCGGTTTTCTCCCAGAGGGTCAGTTCACCGATCACCATCGAACGATCCACGGACTTGCACATGTCGTAGATCGTGAGGCCGGCCACGGCGCACGCCGTCATCGCCTCCATCTCCACACCGGTGCGATCGAACGTGTCCACGTGGGCCTCGATCTCGACGAAATTGTCGCCCAGTTGGAAGTTCACCAGCACCGAGCCGACGAGCAACGGATGACACAACGGGATGAGGTGCGCCGTCTGCTTCGCCGCCTGGATCCCCGCGATCCGGGCTACCGCGAGCACGTCACCCTTGCTCATTGCATTCGAGACAATCTTGTTGACGGTCTCCGGTTCCATGGTGACTTTGCATTTCGCCACGGCGCGTCGATGGGTTGGGTCTTTGGGCGTGACATCCACCATGCGAGCCCGACCGAGCGGATCGATATGGGTGAGGTGACGATTCGGCATCTGCCGATCCTACGGGCGAGCTCAGCCGCCGATCTGGCTCATCGATCGCTTCGGGCGGGTGAAGTTCACGTTGCCGATCAGGTGACCGGCCCACTTGGCGCCAACGGCGCGCTGAATTTCCGCGGCCAGGTGATCGTCGGTGCCGCCGTTGCGCATGATGGCGCGAAGATCGAACTCGTCGGTGGCGAACAGGCAGGTGCGGAACTGGCCCTCGGCGGTGATGCGCACCCGGTCGCAGTCACCGCAGAACGGCTCGGTCACGCTGGCAATCACACCCACATCGCCAATTCCGTCGGCATAGTTCCAGCGAGCCGCCGGTTC
>JAYSTV010000306.1:0-7788 GCA_043719425.1 Acidimicrobiia bacterium
GGCGCCGGAGATCCCGTATTCCATGACCTTGTCGACGGGGATCAGGCCAACCCCGCGGCAGCGAGACTGGAAGACCCGGTTGCCCATGAGGAGCTCTTCAAGCTCATCGCAGAAGGTGCGGACCTTGTTCATGACGGTCTTGGCTTCGGCGATCCAGCCCTTGGGCAGGTCTTCCTTGAGGCCGCCGATGCGGTCGTAGTTCGGGTGGAAGCGTCCGCCGGTGGCGGCTTCGATCAGGTTGAGCACGTGCTCACGATCACGGAAGGCGAAGAACACCGGAGTGATCGCACCGAGCTGCACGCCCATGTCGCCGAGGAACAGGGCCACGTTGGCAATGCGGGCCATCTCGAACAGACACGTGCGGATCCACTGGGCCCGCGGCGGCGCTTCGATGCCCATGAGCTGCTCGGCGGCGAGGATGAAGGGCACCTCGTTGGCGAAACTCGAGAGCCAATCGATGCGGTTGACCAGCGTGGTGATCTGCGGATACGTGCGGACTTCGGTGAGCTTTTCGTAGCCCCGGTGCATGTAGCCCATGTAGGGCACGCACTCCACGACCTGCTCGCCGTCGAGCCGGGCAATGAGGCGCAGCGTGCCGTGGGTGGCCGGATGCTGGGGGCCAATGTTCACGGTCATGCCGTCGTCGGTGGCGACCTCCACGTTGACCTGCATGTCCGACGCCTGGGCGGCAATGTAGGCGGCCTGCTTGAGCTGTTCGGGGCTTTGCGGCGAGAACGCCGTCTCCACCCCGGCAGTCCCGGGTTCCACGACGGCGGTCATGCGCTCGCTCCTTCAGTCTCTTCTTCGACTTCGCCGGCGATGGGCTCGACGTTGGTCAGTCCCGGCCAGGGCTTCACTTCGCGGGCCAGGAGCGGGAAGTCCTTGCGCAGCGGGTAGCCCTCGAAGCCCATCGGGAGATAGAGGTGCACGAGGTGGGGATGACCCTCGAACCAGAACCCGTACATCTCCCAGGTTTCGCGCTCGTGCCAATCGGCCCCGGCGAAGATCTTGGTGATCGACGGCACCGTGGGGTTGGCGTCGTCGAGATCAGCCTTGATCACGAGCCCACGGCGGGTCTCGGTGGAGTACAGACGACAGAACACCTGGAACCGGCTGGTGCCCCCGGCAAGGCCGGTGACCAGGCTCGTTGCCGCCTCGGCGACGGGCTCCGGGGCCACAGCTTCGGCGTCTTCGCCCTCGACCGGTTCTTCTTCGACCGTGCCCCAGACGTTTTCATAACGCGTGGTCTGCAGCGGTGAGTCGAGCCAGTCGAGACCGGACAGGAAGCAGAAGTAGGTGAGGCCGAGCTTGGTCTTGGCCGCCGTAATGGCCTTGGTCCAGTCGGCGAGTTCGACCCGGACGAAGGCGTCTTCGCGCTGGACGACGCCACCGAGAAAGCCGCTCCCCAGTTCACCGGCAAGACCATCGAGATACTGCTGGGCAACCTGGTCGACGGGCGCGACAGCGAGTGGAGCTTCTCCGGACACGAGGGGTCAGCCTACTCAGCAGATGAGAGGAGTGACCACATCGTGAGACCGTTTTCGCTGGAGGATTGCTACGGTTTAGAGTCCGTGTCCGGCGTCGTCTCCCCCCTTGATGCAGTCGTGTCGCCGGCGCCCCGCCGGACCACCGTGGCGTCGGGCGGCTGGATACACGGGGCTCGGCGCGATGCCGTGATTGCGTGGCTATGGCTGCCATTTTCCGTGGCCGCGGCCGTGGCCTACGGATCGTCTCGGGCACTCGCCGTGGTCGTGGGGCTCACGTTGCTCACCTCGCTGGTCCACCAGCCCCTCACGCTTGGGCTCATCTACGGCGACCCGGCCCAGTTCGCCGTGGCCCGCCGGGTGTTCACCGTGTTTCCGTTCGCCATCGTGGCCGCGGTCATCGCCGGACGGGCGGTGAGCCTCACGTTCGTCGCTCTCGTCGCCGGATTGTGGAACGCCGAGCACACCCTCATGCAGCGCTACGGGATTTCGCGTATCTACGCCCGCAAGGCCGGCGAGACCGGTCCGACGTTGGAGCGGCCGATGCTCATCAGCTGGCTGGTGTTCGTGCTCGGGTTTGCCGCCGCCGATCCCCGGACCCCGCGATTGCTCGATCGCGTGGAGTTGGGGGCGACGAACGAAGACGGCGTCCGGCTTTTGCAGTCGCTCCGCCCGGGCGCCGTGGTGTTCTCCGGTCTGGCGTTCGTGGCCGTGGTGTCCTTCACGGCCCGGTGGTGGCAGGGCGAGCGACGCCTCGGTCCGGTTGGGTTCACGCCGAAGCGTCGGTACCTCTTCGCCACGGCGGTGCTGTTCGTCGTGATCATGGTCAGCCCGATCGTGGGATTGATCGGCTACGTCGGAGCGCATGCGCTCGAGTACTTCGTGATCGTGCACGGCGCGTTGGGGCGGCGCTACACGGGTCCGGGCTCGGAGCCCGGCGGCGCAGTTGGACGGGTGGTCCGGAGTCGCCTGCGGGCGACGGGTTGCGTCGTGCTCTACGTCGTGGTGGTCGGCGCGGCGCTCGTGTTCGTGACCCGTCGGGTGTCCCCGAACGTCGGCAACGTGATCCTGCTCTCGGTAGGCGGCATGCACGTCTTCTTCGACGGCTTCATCTGGAAACTCCGCCGGCCGGTGGTCGCGCGCAGCGTCGCGGCGGGTTAGCAGCGACGGCGAGCGGTGGACGGCAGTCGTGTAGCGGTCCGTCTTTGAAGGAACCCGCAGCGTCGCTGCCTACCAGAACGACCACACACTGCGACCTCGGATTCTCATCGCTCGCTCCAAGAACTCGTCGACCGACTGCCAATCCAAGTTGTCCTCTTCCTTGACGTTTTCAAACGCACATTCCAACGACACGGATAGCCGTTCCAGGTAGGCGCTCAAGCAATCTTCGTCTGATTGCGGAGGGTCTAGGACAAGCATCACCGTGACTGACCCGGCGATAAAAGGCACAACACGGAATCGGCGGTACCAGCTGTACAGCTCGGACATGCAGTGTCGCAGTATTGCGTCGTCGGGACATCCAACAGACCATGCGTCCACAGGCTCATTCGCCCGGACGAGCGCTAGGGCGGTCGCGTCAGCTCGCCGGAATACTTCCTGAGGTGGTGCGGGAATGCTGTATGAAGCTTTTGAGATCGTCCGGGCATTAGTAGTCACCCGCGGGAAAAAGTTCAGCGGAGAGTTCCCCCGAATATGGACAGCGAGTCCAGAACCATCCACCGACTCCTCTTGGAATTCTTCCGGACAGATCGAGCCGTCGATGAATACGGGCCACCATCCAGTGTCGCTGAACCGGCTGGCAAGGGACAACCAACTCTCGAACGGGTTATCGGGGAACTGTTCAAACACCCAGACCTTTTGAAATTGGACCGAGATTTCCTCACGACCTGAGTATTCGCCCGTAAACATCTCGGCCCAATCACCGAATCCGAACTCGTCAGCAGCAAAATCCCAGGGAGAGGTCGGATCTCCGGCAAAGGTAAGGTCCGATTCAGGAATGTGATCCACTTCAGCGCCCTATTTCGAGCAACTTACGTTGAAGGCGCTGGCGCAAGAGTCACTCGTGCCTCAGGAGTCATCTCAAGATTTTCGAGGAACACGGCACGACTGAAGTCGAGGTTTTCCTCGGCCACGGGCGGTACTCCGAGCGCCGCAAGATAGCGAAACAACATGTCACCCGTGAAGCGATCGCGAACTCTGAGCCGCTTGTAGGCCTCGAACTCCTCAAACGGGAAAGGATCCCCTTCGAGATCGAATTTCCATCGTCCGCCATCGTTCCTCGCTCCAATGAGCCTCTCCCACAAGATGTGTGAGTTCACCCGCGCCCCATTGTGGGTTTCTAAGACACATGCTGGCCAATACGGTCTCTTGCGTTGGGTAAGAACGACCTTAATCGTCCGACACTTGGCCTGTGTCGCCACGAGATGACAAACCGAAACTGGATCAGTTCCCCCAACCCAGTTGTTCAGATAGAGCAGCCACTCAGAACCAAGTGGCACAAAAACTGCCCGGCCGAGTCCTTGATTGGTTAGCGGAAGTAGCGCAAAGAGTTCCTCGAAATCACCGACCGACAGTGGCAACAAGGCCCACTTTCCGACTGAACAATGGGCAGCGACCGCATCCTCAAGACTAGAGTTCATCAGGCCTAGACATTCCGAAGTTGGAACGTTTAGGGGTCCCGGAAGAGTGCGATCGCGATGCATGGCTTATGGTACCTGCACGACGGTCACCCTGCCAGCTGCTGCTGCAGAAGGATCGTTCGCCACGATCCGCGCTTCATGAGCCGCTCCGCGAGGATTGGAGGGTCCCTCGACCTCGATGTAGTAGCGCACACCTCCGAGTGAGTACTGAATGTCTGGGCGATTGATTCCGACCCGAGTTCTGTTAAAATTCACTTGTTGCTGGTTCACGCGAATGTCGAATGAGCCAGCGTTCGTTAACTGCAAGACCTTCGCGCTGACCCAAGCTCGGTGCGACGCTCGGCCAATTCCGCGAGAGTTCTGGGTATCGGCGGGTGGCGTCGGGTTGTTTGTCTGAGCAGCGATATCAAGTGGGCTTCTAGTTGTGGATGGGGCAGGGTTCGAAGTGGCCGCGCCCCCCGACGGCGTCTTGCCTTCAATCCCACTCGTCGCGGACTCTCGAACAGATCGAACCCTGTCAAGCACCGTCGGAACGTAAAGGGCACCGAAGAAGCCAATGAAGCTGACTGCAGCAACCCAGCTGTCAGACCGGACACAAGCTGGCCGATTGAACAGGCAGTAGGTGAAGCCGATCGCGACCGCATCGTTAGTCGGAACGCCGCTTGTCAACGCCGCCCTCGCCTGATCGCACGCCGCAGGGTGATTGCAGAGATAGGGGGCACCAGCAGGGCCGTTGACAGCAATGTATGCCAACGTAAGCGAGCCTTCTCGATACTGAGCTTCTTGGATTGCGTTCGCAACGAGGGTGTCGAGATACGCGCCGCCGTTGGCTTCGATGTCATGGTCTGCCGCAGTGCTCAGATACGTCGACACGGTGTCCCAGGCATTGAGCTTGTCCGCTTGGTCGAGCGGCGAGTCACCAATATCACGAAGAGCAAAAGCGTCATACACCGTGCTCGACCAACGGTCCCCCACAAGGGATTTGAGCTTGAGGCGGGTGAAGTAGGAGAAGGCATCAATGGTCCAAAGTCCATCCGATTGCTCACGCGGCGTTGCCTTCCAGAGGTTCGAATACCTCGGCAACGGGCCGCGATACGCATCCCATGTCTGGAGGATCTTCCGACCATTTGGTTGTCGAAGGATGTTGAGGATCCAGTTTCCGAACTGTGCGTCAGTTCCTGGATCTCCGGTTTGCCCGGCAAGTTGGGAAGCGACGGCCCAACCGACGGCATCACTCTCTGAGACGTACGCCGCTGTGTGCGGTCCGTCGATCCAGAGTTGTCTCGTCTGAAGCTCGACTCCCGGCGCTTTTCGACAGTTGTAGTCCAGGTAGATCTGGTTGGATCCGTTATAACTTAGACATCGAGAGTCGTCAGCCTCGGCTGACCCGGCACTCTTCATCGGACGCAGTGGGAACCGGACTCCATCGGCAGCTTTGGTCTGGTCGGTCCAGATCGCACCTGCAGTACAAGTCGTCCTCACAGCGAACGATGTCGCTGCGAGCCCGATGCATGCACCGGGCGAGTCGAGATGCTCGAGGTAGTAGCCGCCTGGGGCTAGGCGGGGAATGACCACGACGCATGCGTTGCTCGGTTCCGCCACCAGCTGGTAGCCGCTCCCATTCTCGGCCACGCAACTCAGCTGCCCATTTACATTCTGCTCAAGGGGAGTTGGCCAGTTGTCCTGAAGGAGATGCGCACCGGTAGGAAGCTCCACGCCAACATCAGGCGGGCTCCCACCGGTGAACTTTGGCTGCCAGTGGTCTTGCCAGACGTCGCCCTGGTTCTGGCATTGGTAGGCGATCACCACCCTGTTCCCACCCCCAGTGTTGTAATTCAGGCAAGCATCGAAGTCCAGGTATTGCGAGTCTCCGGGTTGTATTCCTCGTTCTTTCGGCATGAGGTTCCACCAGTCATTGCTATACGTGGAACCTGGGCCATTAGATCGGTAGAAGAGCTGATAGAGGTTGTATTGATCACACGGCTCCCATTCAACTTTCTGCTTCTGCCATACACCATCGAACCCAGCTCGATCGGCAACCATGTGAAGGCATTGGTCTCCCGCCTTGATCCTGACTTCGGCGGGGTCACCCGTACGGAAACCAGTTTGGAGCGTGATCTGATCTGCTCCCGATCCGCAGGGTCCAACGAAATAGACCGACTGAATAAGGCACGAGTTGCTGTACCGATTCTTCAGATAGTTGTCGGCACGATTGCTCCAATCAGCCTCTGGCGGGGGCGGGGGCGGGGGAATTGTTGTTGGTGGAATCGTCGGTGGCGGCAGTGTGGTCGGCGTCGTGGGTGGGACTGTCGTCGGCGGCGTTGTCGTGGTCGGTGGGATCGTCGTGGTTGTGGTGGTCGGCGGCGCCGAGATGCTGAAGTTGTCCGACAGAACGATGGTGTCGCCTGTCGTCGCAGACTCGAGCACAACGGCATAGATCCCGATACCTGGATTGGGGAGCTGAACCGTCTGGCCGTTCGTCACCGGGTACTTCTGACACGGGGCGTTGCAAGTGTCCGGGGTGTTGTTCTTGTAGAGCCACACCCGATACGTGTGCGCGGGCCAAAGACCGTTCACGATGAAGCCGATTGGCTGGGTCAGTTGGGCGAAGTTCGTCCCTGGCGCCGGGTCTACGGTCGGCGCTGCAGCGCTGATGACTGCCATGTCGTCAACCGCGATCGTTCCGGTCCCGGCGGTGCGGAGGAACTCGTAGCTGACGAACCCGTTGGGCGACACGGCGAACGCGTTCATCACGAGGATGTGTTGCCAAGCGCCCGTGGTGGTGATGACTCGTGAGGCGAGGCGTTCCTCGGCGACCGAGAACGTCCATGTTGCGCCGGCGTCGCCTTTGACCCAGAAGTCGGTCGCCGTCCCGCCGTTGGTGACTGCGCCGACAATCCGTGTCCGCGGGCTCGTCCCCAGGAGCAGACCGGTGGCGTCGGTTCGCCCGCCGGTGATCGCCGGCTGCACCGCGGTCCATGTGCCAGCGATCAGCTGCGACACACCGAAGCCGTTGGAGAAGCCGGTGTCGAACACCCGAGCAAACCCGTTCGCATCGGTCACGGCGGCTTGCGGAGCAGCAGGACGGCTCGGAAGAATGCGAACGTCGTCGAGGTCGATTCCTGCGCCAGCCGTCGACGACGTGATGGTGATCGTGTCTTCGCCCGTTGCCGTGAAGGCAATCGACACGTCCCGCCAATCCGTGCCGATGGTCTCAGTGCCCGAACCGGATACTCCTCCAGCCGAACCCACCGCCAGCGAGACAGGTGTCGATGCAGCGGTAGCGCGCATTTTCACGTTGGCGCTGTAGCCCCGGCCTTCGATCAGGGTGCACCCGAAGGACCGGAATGAGCCGGTGCCCGAAACCGTCGCACCAGATGGTGGCCGTAACGCCAACGCCTTGGTCCCTTGCGCCGGGTTGGTGGTGATCACGGACGTGGCGGTGCCGTTGTTTCCCGACCACCCATTCTGCGTATCCTCGAACCCGGTCCCGCAATCAGTCTGGCCTCCGCCCGCTTGAGGTGCAGGTGGTCGACCCGAACTGTTTCCAACTAACCAGTCATCGAGAATGAAGTCGGTCGGTGCACACAGCGTGACCGTGGCGCCGTTCGCCGTCGCCGGCTTGTTCATGACGACTTCGAGCAGGCTCCACGCAGCCGACAACG
>JAYSTV010000307.1:0-3202 GCA_043719425.1 Acidimicrobiia bacterium
TGCTTCCACGACGACTGAGGGATCACCAGTGGATTCAGCGAGGTCGAGCGCGTCACGGCTGGTGCTGCCGGCCCGTTCGTACTCGCAGCGATACGCGAGGGCTTGGGCGTAGCGCGCCAGGACGTTCGCCCGAACGGCATCCGGCAGGTCGCTTCCGTTGAGCGCCTGCTCACACACCCGGCTGACCTGGCTGTCCCATGCGACATCGCCGGTCGCTTCCATTGCGGTCGCAGTCCGGGCCAGGAGCAGACCGTCGCCGCGGCGTTCCGCACGCTGCGCGAGATCGATGGCGGCGCCGTGCCAGGCGGGCAGATCCCCACTGCGGTAGAGCGACACAACGAGGGCGAGCTCGAGGCGATCCCGGTCGGCCTCGAAGAGCTCTGTGCCGCCCACCGCCAGCGCGGCGCGGTACTGCCGGGCCGCGTCCTCGAACGCGAGCTCCGCCGCGGCGGCATCGCCGGCGGCTTCGCACGCGGAAACGGCACGAGAACGATCACCTGGAAGCGAGCCCGAGACTCGATGGTGGGCGAGCTCGGCCAGATGGGCCCGGTCCTGTCCCTCGAAGAGCCGTTGGATGGCGTCGCCCGCCTTGTTGTGCAACCTGATCTGGTCCGCCGTGGTGATCTGTGCCATGACCGCGGAGCGCACGAGCGCATGGGTGAAACGGTGCTCTCCAGGACGATCCCCGGCGACAAGGAACCCGGCGCGTTCGCACGCCTCCGCCGAATCGAGCAACGACAGCACGGGGACATCGAGCATCTGCGCGACGACACCGATTGAAAAACTGTTCCCGGCCACGGCCGCAGCGTGGAGTACGGCCCGGTCATGCTCACCCAGACGGCCGATCCGGTAGGTGGTGGAATCTCGTATCGAGGTCGGCACCCGAGTGGACGGGTCGGAGTCGTTGGTCGGCTGCTCGGTCAACATGAGCGTCAATTCGCGCACGAAGAACGGGTTTCCTCCGGTTTGCGCGTGCATCGCTTCGATCTGCAGCGGTGACAGCGCGACCCCGGCCGAGCGGACGATATCGCCGACGTTCTCGGGTGGAAGGCCAAGTAGATCGATCCGTTCGGTGCTTGCGTCTGCGGACAGCTCCAGGATTCGTTCGTGGCGAGCATCGTTCAAAGAGTCCGGTGTGCGCCACGTGGCCAGGATCAGGATGCTTGTTCTTCGGGACTGACGCCCCACGTGGCTCAACAACGTGATTGACGCTTCGTCTGCCCACTGGATGTCATCGAGCACGAGGAGGAGGCCGAACGGCTCGGCGGCCTCCCCAAGTCGCTGGCTCACCGTGTTGAACAGCTCGAATCGCTCTTCGACACCCGATTCCAACCCACCAAGCTTCGTGGAGCCGCCGACAACAACCGGCCACAGATCGGGTCCGGAGAACACGGGTTGCTTGGCTGAGCGGTTCGAAACGAATTCGGACAGCGCGAGGCGCCACATTCCGAACGGCGGTGCGCTCTCCGAGTCGCTCGACCGTGCCCAGGCAACGCACATTCCGCGCTCGACTGCGACCGACGCGGCCTCCTCCGCAAGCCGAGTCTTTCCTATGCCCGCCTCACCCGAACAGAAGACCAGCCTTCCGTGCCCGGCGATCGCGTCGTCCAGCAGCCCGGTGACTCGGGCCATCTCGGCATTCGTTCAAGGGGCCCGTTCTTGATCTGCGCTTCACCCTCCCAGAACTGCCGGAGAGCATCGATAGCGACCGGGAAACGACGCAACTTCGACCGGACGTTGTGGGGTTTTCATCAAAGGTCGATCGCGCGCAGGCCTTCGTTGGTGACAGCGATCATCCAGGGGCCTTCGGCTTGAGCCGCGATCAGGGTTGCCATCAGCGTCCAGTGCTCGACGAGGATCTGGAGGCTGTCCGCTGTCGATTGGCTCCGTCGTCCGGTGAGCACGAACCCGCGAACTCCATGCTCGACCCATAGCTGCTTCTCGACTGGTCGGTATCGAATCCGTCGGTCTCGAGTGATGACGATCAGACCAAACGCGCCGATCAACGGCAACCACACATCGTCGAGCGTTCCCCGCGGAACCTCGGGGAGATCTTCGTGACCGGGATAGACCACGCTGCCGTGGATCGCTCCAAGCGCCTTCCCGAGCGCCAGGTCGTTCTCATCGACAAAGAACCTGGCGGGCACGACCGCTACGCCACCAGAGACCGCAACTGCTCCTCGTAGGCGATAGCCGCTCGCACGTCCTCTCCTGCGAGGGCATAACCCGACGCAATCTGCTCCACGCTCTCTCCAGCGTCGAACAACTCCCAAAGGCGTTCTGTCGCGACGCCGCACACGTTCGGACGACCGAATCGCACCCGCGGATCGATCAAAACAGGCGATGCGGGCCCCGCTGGATACAGCTGCGTGACGTCTCGGGCTCCAACCGGGTCGAACACCGCCTTACGGACGAAGCGGCTCGCCACGTCCGTCAACATCACCTGCTGGCCGGACCGGATCACGATGGCAATCGCCGAAGGCAGGTCGTTACGTTCCTGCACCTCCAAGACCAACTCGCGATCGAGTACGTACGGTCTCGCCGTCGCAAGCGGGTATGGCGTGTCGAAGGCGCGCCGAAGTTCATCGATCACCGGTCGCAGGCGCTGCAGCGGGACGCCGGAGCGCCGATACTCGCGGAGATAGCCGAGTTCAACGAACTCACCCCACGTCACGATGTCCGCTCCCGTCGGTTCCTCGCGGATCACCGGGGCGTAACGGACACCGTTGCGCCCGTAGCCATCCAGCCAGGCCCGCGTTCGATCGCTCCGCAGACCAAGCAGGCCGGCGGCCTCAGCGATCCCATACAAGGGGCGCTCGAGAATGGAGGGGGTCGGCGCTGCCACCCGGCCATCATGCCAGCCACCGGCCTTCGCCACGGGACGCGCCGCGTGTCGCAAACGCGCCAGCGGCCAACCCGGCGTGACGGCAAGTCCGGCGCTTCCTCGCCGAGCGTCCGCTACGAGCTTCACGCAAGGGGTGATGTGCCAGAGCCGGTCGATCGGCACGTCATTGAGCCGGTCCTCGGCGGTGCAGGACCGTTGGGCAGCTGCTCAAAGTCGTTGCCGCGGCGGGGGCGGTACGGATGGTCCGAGCCCGGCAGAGAGCTACGTGAAGTTGCGCGAAGCGGTGGAGCTGGTGCGGCGCCTGCCGGCGTGGGGCGTGAAGGCTACGGCCGCGGGCGGCCCATCCCTACAGGCGCA
>JAYSTV010000308.1:0-19669 GCA_043719425.1 Acidimicrobiia bacterium
GGCTGAGGAAGGTCGGGGCTCCACAGGGCAGGGTGCTGGCTAACGGCCAGTCGAGGTGACTCGCAGGAAAGTGCAACAGAAAGCAGACCGCCGATGGCCCGGGCAACCGGGCACAGGTAAGGGTGAAACGGTGCGGTAAGAGCGCACCAGCGTCCAGGTGACTGGGCGGCTCGGTAAACCCCACTCGGAGCAAGGTCAGATGGAGGAGACGGGCGGCCCGTCCACCGTCACGGTTCGCCGTGACGGCTCCCCCAGGTGGACCGCGCAGATGGATGGCCACACAGGCTCCTCACGGAGTTGGACAGAACCCCGCCTACAGGCTGACTCGCCGTCGCTACCAGCCTTGACCCGGGTAACGTCGTTCGATCGCTGCGACCCTCGGAGACCCGCATGACTGATATGACCACCCCCACGACCCGCGCCGTTGTTCTCGGTGGCGGTGGCGCCACTGGCGTGGCCTGGCTCGTGGGGATGATCCGCGGCCTGGCCGACGAGGGTATCGATCTCGGCGGCGCCGATCTCGTTGTCGGCACGTCGGCCGGCTCAATCGTCGGTTCGCTTCTCGCCGATGGCGTGTCGATCGATGAGATGGAGCAGCGAGTCATCACCAACGACCCGACTTTGACTGCCGAGGCGATGGCCTCGCTCGATTTTGCCGAAATCCTTTCGCTGTTCGCCGCCTGGGAAACGATGCCCGATACGTCGGCCGAGTCAATGCGAGCGATCGGCACTATGGCCCTGCAGGCCAAGACCCTGTCCGTCCGCCGTTTTCGGGAGTTGTTTGATCCCAACGTTGCCCCGGCGTGGCCGAAAGGCGAGTTCGTGTGCACCGCGGTCGACGCCGACACCGGTGAGTTTGTCGTCCTTCGTCATGACAGCGATACCTCACTGGCTGACGCCATTGCGTCGAGCATCTGCGTGCCGGGAATCTTCCCGCCCGTCGAGGTCAACGGCCGACGGTTGGTCGACGGCGGTCTCCGGTCAGGAACCAATGCCGACCTCGCCAGTGGTCACCATCGAGTACTCGTGCTTGCCCCCATCGGTTCGCGGACCGATGGGATGGACCCGGCGGCCGCACGCGCCGCCGAAGATGAGATAGGCGCGCTTACCTCTTCTGGCTCCGTATGTACGCTGATCTTCCCGGACGACGCGGCCAACGACATCATCGGCATCAACCGGATGGACGAGTCGATCGCCCAGGCAGTGATGATCGACGCCCGTCGTCAAGGGCGCCTGGCGGCGGTCGAAATCACCGACCGCTGGTAGCCCCGCCGACCGGATCGCTGGGTCGTCGACGTCAGCGGCGACGGCGGATGGCGGCGATGCCATCGGGACCGAGTGAGCCGGCGGGCAGGAAGACCACCTCACCATCAACTCGCTGCACCATTTCGATGATTTCGTCGACGGCGTCGTCGAGCACGTCGGGCATCTCGGTGGTAAACGCCCGCACCAAGGCAAGACCTCCGACCGTGGTCCATGCGGGATAGCGGAACGCCTCGTCCACAAGCAACGTCTCGATTTCCTGACGCCGAGCGAGCGTCCACACGTGGTGAATGCCAAGAGCCGAACGACGGTGACTCGACGCCCGGTCGAGACGGATGAGCGCGTGCTCCCGACGATGTAGAAGAAGGTTGTCGATCCCCGGCCGCGCCAATTGGGCGAGACGAGTCGTTGACGCCTTTTCGTGGCTACCGATCACGATGTCGACGGCTTCGAGCATCGACTCCTTGCGGACCGCGCCCGCAACTGCAGTCGGGGCGATAACGATCAGCGGAAACGACGTCGACTCGGCGTGGGAGGCCAACGCCACGGCGACTCGGCGGACAAACGTCGACAATGCACGGGCCTCTCGAGAAGGCCGTTCTGGCGCCAGACGATGCCCTCTTGTGTCAATAGTCGCCGAAGCGATTCGCACGTCGAGTGGAAGTTCGGTGGTCGTCACCTCGCGCAATCGGGCCCCGAACCCGACGTAGAGCCGGGCCGTGGACTGACCCATGACGACGACGCGATACGCCGGATGGAGCGAGAGCATGCGCGCCAGATCACGCGTGGCAAACGTTGGATCAATGACAACCCGGTCGTCGACGGGAAGCGGAAGCCGATAGACGGCACGACCGGCCGGACCAACAAAAAGGGCAAGGCCCTCGCCGGTCCGCTGACCCGCTATGCATCGCAGTAGCGGTTCGAATGACTCCACGTGGACCGCCGCTTCGGCCGCCGTCATCTCGAGTTCCAGTCGCTCGCGAACCGTTGCCAGCAGGGCCGTCAGTCGAGCATGAACATCGGGTCCGATTTGCAGATCGGGCGCAGTGCGCAGCAACACCGAGACACACGGATAGTCCTCGACCGCCTGAAGTGGCCGCAGGTCACCCGGGCCGAGGTCACGAAGGATGGCTGCCGAACGAAGCGAGGAACCGAGCGGCTGAACGGTGTCGTTTTCGACGGTCACGCCGGCGAGTGCGCGAGAGGGTACGACAGAAAGCATGGGTGTTCTCCGGACTTTGTCCGAAGGTCTTTCCCACCTGGTTCACAGGTGCGATCATCCGGGTCCGGGCGGACCGTGCTGACGGATGAACGCTTCCGGGATACTCCCCTTCGCTGAAGTTAAACTACGGAATTCCACTTCTGCTGTCAAGCACAATCGCAATGCCGCTGGTCAGCGGTCGACGGTCGCCCAGGATTGCGAAAGGGCGCTGCGGGCGACCGCTTCGCCGATGAGGGCGGCATCGTGGCCATCCGCGAAGGTTGGATAGGCCACCTGTTCATGAGGGGACGGAGAGCCGTTGGCGACGTCGGCATAGACCGCCGCGAACAGCGCCCGGAAGGTGTCGGGATAGCCCTCGACATGCCCGGCGGGATAGGCCGCCGTGGCGGCCGCACGGGGGTACATCAGCCCCGGATCGCGTTTGCGGACCTCGTTCGGACGACCGCGATGCCCGACCCACAGATCCTCGGGCGACTCCTGGCCCCACGACAGCGCCGACGTGGATCCATCGATCTCCCACCCCATCGCATTCTTGCGACCGGCCGACACCTGTGAGATCGTGCAGGTTCCGCGAGCACCCGACGCGAACCGTAACAACATGCCCGCCGCGTCGTCGCTTTCGACCGCCTCAGAGACCCGGGCGACGTCGCCCACTCCATGAGCGGCAAAGGACTCGACTTCGCCGACCGGTCGATGGCGATGACGGATGAAGGTGTGCAGATCGGCCATCACGTCGGTGACCTTGGAACCGGTGACGAACTGGACGTTGTCGAACCAGTGCGAGCCGATATCGGCGACCGCTCGCAACGAACCGGACCGCTCGGGTTCGAGGCGCCAGTTCCAGTCGGTGTCCAACAACAACCAGTCCTGGAGATAGCCCCCGCTCACGAGGCGAACAGCGCCGATCTCCCCGGCCGAAACCATCTCCCGCGCCTGATGAACCAGCGGGTAAAAGCGTTGGTTGAAACACACCGCATGAACCACACCGGCGAGTCGAGCCGCCTCAAGCAGCTGGTGCGTTTGCGTTGAGTCCAGGCCGAGGGGCTTTTCACACACCACGTGCTTGCCTGCGGCCAGGACGGCGAGGACCTGCTCGTGATGGACATGATTGGGCGACGTGATGTGCACCACGTCGATCGATGGATCACGCAAGAGCGCGTCGAGAGTGTCGACCACGATTGGAAGGTTTGCTTGGGCAGCCTTCGCTCGCGCTCGCTCCGGCGTCGAACCGACGATGGCGGCCACGTTCACACCGAGACGACGCAACGCCTCGGTGTGAGCCACGCCCATAAAACCGGTGCCGACAACTCCGACGTTGATTGACGAGAATAAAGCGCGCATACGAACGTCCGGTCCGAGCGAGACGGGCGGGTCCCGTCTCGCCCGCGACCCTACCGGGCCTACTTCGCGAGAAAGCGTCGGCGCTGGCGCAGCAGGCTAAGACCGAGACCGATCATGCCCATCGCCAAAGCCAGCAGCGCCGTGACTTCCGAACCGGTGAAGGCCAGGTCGGCACCAGCTTCGGGCTGGCCGATATTGGTGCCCTTCACGAATGCTCCGGCAAAGCCGAAGTCGATCGTGACGGCGGAGCTGCCGATCGTGACCGACCGATCCTTCGGACCATTGGTGGGGGTACCACCGGTGGCGATACCTGACGTGACCGTGGCGGAGTAGGCACCGGCGTCGAGACAGGCCGTCTCGTAGCGACCGGTGGCGTCGGTCGGGACCGTGACTACCTTGCCCGTTTACGAGGTCACCGTGACAGTGCCATCCTTCAACGCCCCGCTCCCCCGGATCACGGACGCCGTTGGCGTTCGTGTCGATAAACACGCCCGAAGTCGACCGTGAAGTTTTCCCGGGTGTCGGCGGTCGTCGACGGACGCGACCCCTGCACCTGGGTTTCGGCCGTGGGCTCGCCGCCCAGCAGTGTCGTCTTGGGACCGAGGGTCGCGACGCCGGAGGCCACGCCTCCAGGGCTGACCGACGAGCCGCCGAGGGGTGTATCGAGTCCATTGTCGTTCACGTCACGGTCGGCGTCTGGACTGGCTTCCTGTCCGGACCCGGTCGACGATGCTTTGCCGGCCAAAGGTGCGCCGGAGGCGACCGGCGCCAGTCACACACAGGGCGGTGGCTTTCACGGCACCGAGCCCGGGTTCACCGGGCACACCTGCGTTCTTGGCACCGCTGGCGTCGTAGTCACGGAAGGCAGTGATCGTCAACGCACCAGCGGCCGGGGCCGGCTCGGCGTCCGCATGTGCGGACCGAACCGTCACACCGAATTGCCCGACGGACGCCAAGAGTGCGACCGCCGCGCCGCGCAGGAAGAGGCGCTCCGCAAATCGGGAATGGGTAGAAAAACTCACATCGGGCCTCCGCAAGGCATGGATCGTCTCTTCGTATATCGCCAGGTTGGCGATGAAACTTTCGCCGTTTCCGAATATGGGTTCCCAACAGTAGGAGCCACTCTGAGGCGGCGGGGGATCGTGAGTGCTTCTCCCAAGCGGATTCGGCACAACGTTGGGTGTCGAACCTGACAACCTCTTTGACGTGCGAGCGCAGGTGTTCTCCGACCTTCACCTCGACTTCGCTGGTGGTTTCCGGCCCACGCCGATCAACGATGTGGATCTGACGATCGTGGCCGGCGACATCGGCCACTCCCCCGACATGCTGACCAGGCTGGCCGGCTGGCCGTCGCCGATCATCTTCGTTCCCGGCAATCACGAGTACGACGGTGCCGACCTATCCGACGGAGACGACGAACTGGCCGAGGTGTGCGACGGACTCGACATCACCCTCTTGAACTGCCGGGTGAGCGAGCGTTCCGACGAACGCGGTCGCGTTCGCCTGGTCGGCGCCTCACGGTGGTGGGACTTCGATCTCCTGGGCGACGATCGTCGCCAAGAATGCATGACGTTTGGTGAGCGGTACCTCCGCCACATGGGATCGTATTGGCGCGGTCAGCCGCTCCATGCTGAAGACGTTCGTGCGCTTGCTCGGCAACACCGCTCGTGGTTGGCGTCGGCGTTGGCCGAACCGTTCGACGGGCGCACCATTGTGATCACCCACAGCGGACCGTCGGCCCGTTCAGCCGATCCACGCTACGGGCTTCGTCCCGGCACGGCGAGCTTCTGCAACAACGACGACGATCTTTTCGCCCTCGCCGAGGTGTGGATCCATGGCCACCTGCACTGCGCGCACGACTACACCGTGACGCAAGCCGACGGGCACGTGACCCGGGTGTTGTGCAACCCCCGCGGCTACGACCGTCTCGGTGAGCCCGCTGGCTTTGTGCCCGACCTCGTCATCGAGTTCTAGGGTCCGGTGCCGGCGCTCAGCGAGTGAAGAACGCCTCCGCCCCCCGTCTGCGCTTCTGGTCGCCGGCGCTCAGCGAGTGAAGAACGCCTCCGCCCCCCGTCTGATCCGGACGCACGTCTCCTCGAACAACGCCGCGTCTTCTTCGAGCAGCGTCATCCGGAAACCATCGACCGGGCTCGAAAAACCACTGAGCGGAACCACGCACACGCCCTCGGCGCCCAGGAGCTCGTAGGCGAAGAATTTGTCGGTCCGCAGTGTGGTCTTGCCTTCGAGCATGTCGAGGTACCCCCGCACATCGTCGTTGCGAGCTTCGAGCGTCGTCGTGTTGGGGAACGCCTCAGTATCGATGGCGACGGTGAGGTAGAAGACGCCGTCGGGCACCACCGGCTTGAGCACCTGGCAGCCATCGAACACGCGAAGAGCGGTGTCGAGGCGGGCGCGGTATTTGTCGAGCCGAGACTGCATGAAGGCAGGGAACTCGGGGTTGGTGACGAGGCGGGGGAACACGACCTGGGGCAAAGTGGTCGAGCACACTTCGAGCATTTTCGAGACCACGATGGTGTGGATGTAGCCACGGAAGTTCTCGTCTCGATCAGCGTTGTAGACCTCGATCCAGCCGCAACGACTGCCGGGCCACGGAATCTCTTTCGACACGCCTTTCATGGAGATGGCCGGCACGTCACCAACGATCTCTGAGAGACGAACGATCTTGGCGGGGTCGAAAACCAGGTGCTGATAAATCTCATCGAACAACAAGAAGCAGTCGTTTTCGCGAGCAATCCGCACGACCTCGACCAGGTCCTCACGCGGATGGACCACACCGAGCGGGTTGTTCGGATTGATAACCAGAATGCCCACGATGTCCGGGTTCTCCACCACCTGGCGTTCAAGCTCGACCAGATCGATCCGACCGCCCTGGTCAAGCATGAGCGGATAGGTGAGGTGATTCCCACCGTGATGGATGGCTTCGGCCGTGGCATGCGACGGATACGTCGGATTCGGACCGATGACCCGCGCCTCGGCCGGCAGGGTGGAAAAGAGCTTGTTGATGGCATCGCCCAGCCCGTTGAAGAAGATCACGTCGTCGACGGAACACAGCGACGGGTCGCTGTAGTGGTCGATCACAAACTGGCGAGCGGTGAGCTCACCCTTGGTCGGCGAATAGGCGTAAACCCGGTCGTCGCGAACAGCCTCTTCGACCACCGCCTTCATCCATGCGGGGATCTTTTCGCCCTTGGCCACCGGGTCCCCGATGTTCTCCCAAATCATGGGCACGCCCATGGACACGATCTCGTTGGCGATCTCGACGATCTCGCGAATCTCGTAGCGAAGGTGCTCGTCGCCCTTCTTAATCAGTGTCTTGCGCACCGAACAACCCTATCGGCCGCTCCCCGAGGCCTCCGGGCAATTCTCCGCACTCGACTAGGAAGGGTGGTGCGTGTCAGACCAGGTCAGCTCCGGGCAGCCTCCTCCTTCGTGGACCATTGGGCTCGATCTCGGGGGAACGAAGTGCGTGGGCGTGCTGCTCGACGACACCAGCCACGTCCGGGAGGTGGTTCGAGTCCCCACACCGGAAGGGACAATGGCGTTTATCGACCTGCTGACCGCCGTGGCCACCGAACTCATCGGGCGGAGCCCGCAACCTCTCGTTGGTGCCGGTTTCGGCGTTCCGGGTCTGGTGACCAACGACGGAGTCCTCCGGTATGCGCCCCACCTCCCCGGGATCGTAGAAGTCGATCTCATAGGCGCGCTTAGCGATCGGCTTGGGCTGCACGTGGTCATCGAGAATGACAACACGAGTGCGACGTGGGCCGAGCACCTCCATCAGCTCGGCGAGGGAACCGCTTCGGGATCGATGCTCTACGTCGGTCTCGGCACGGGCATCGGCGGCGGGATCGTCAACAACGGTCGACTGCTGCACGGTGCCCACGGTTTCGCCGGCGAGATCGGCCATCATGTGATCGCCCTCGATGGGCCCCCGTGTATCTGTGGTCGACGGGGATGCTGGGAGCTGTATGCGTCGGGCCAAGCACTCCGCAACATGATGATGGCCGAAGAGCTCACTCTTGATGGACGACCAGCGGTCGACGGCGGCGATCTTCGGCTCCTCCTCGACACCGCTTCTCCCGAAGCCGAGAAACTCGCCCAACGATTCGCTCGACACGTGGCGATCGGCGTGACCAACCTCGTGATGACCCTCGATGTCGACCGCGTGGTCATCGGCGGGGGCGCGGTGGGCGACGCCGTGGCCACTGGCGCCGACGGGGCCCTGCTCACCCGTATACGAACGGCCATCGGCACCGAGTTCGGTGACGCCGCCCACCATCGAGCACTGCCCGTCGTGACCGCCGCGGCTCACGGTCCACTCTCCGGAGCAATCGGGGCCGCTCTCCTCGCCCGGCCGTCCGCCGGGCGAGACCGATGACCACTCCTCGGGCTTGGACCGGCCACTACATCTGGCCCGATGATGCGACGGAGGGAGACCGGGTTGCCCTCTTCCGACGGAACTTCGTCATCCAGACGGAAACGACTTCGCCGGTGCTCTTGCATCTCGACGGAGATAGTCGGTTCGTGGCCTACATGAATGGCATCGAGGTAGCCCGCGGACCCGTGCGAGCTCAACCTCGTCGTCGGCGCTATTTGACCGTTGATGTGTCGACCTTTCTGCGACGGGGCGACAACGTGTTGGCTCTCGCCGTTCGCCACTACGGCGCGCCGATTGCCTGGTACCAGCCCGCCAACCCCGACACGGCCTCTCTGGTGGCGGACCTTGAACTCCCCGCCGCAACGATCGGCACGGATGCTTCGTGGAAGGCGTTGGCCAGCGACGCATGGTTACCGCAACGACCAAAAGGTATCGGCTCGACAATCGCCGAATCGATCGACGGTCGACGACTTGATCCGTCGTGGAACACGAAGAACTTCGATGATTCCGGCTGGCCGAGCGCCCGTATCCGAGCCGCCGTGCATGTCGGAACGAAGCGACGGTCCCGTCCGCCGGTCGAGCCCTATGGAGCCCTTCGCCCGCCGGTCACGCCACCGGCCAACCGGGTGCGCCACGACATTGCCTGCGGACCGTTCACGCGCACGGCCGACGGTTCGTGGTCGACCGTCATCGACCTTGAGGTCGTTCGCATCGGCGTGTGGGAGATGGCCATTGAGGCCGACGAAGGATCGGTCGTTGAGCTTTCGATCGCCGAAGATATGCGCGCTGATGGTCGGCTCGGATCACCACGGCCGAACCTTCGCCTTCGGTACATCGCTCGTGGTCATCACGACGCGGTGACGACGTTCGATCGCCACGGCGGTCGCTACCTCGGCATCACCGTGACGGCATCGGAGGCCGCGAACGATCGGGTGCCCACGCTGGCCTCGCTGGCGTGCATCGAACATCTGCGGCCGCGACCCGATGGCGCGTTCTTCAGGTGCAGCGACGAGCGGCTGAACCAAATCTTTGCCATCGGACTGCGCACCGTGGATTCGTGCGCCCTCGACGTGTACGTCGATTGCCCCACGCGTGAGCAACGGGCTTGGACCGGCGACTTCGTTGTGCATCAAATGGTCGACTTCACCACCAACCCCGATCGATCGATGCCCATGTTTCATCCGTGGCTCACCGCCTCGCCTCGCCACGATGGCATGTTGCCCATGGCCGTGGCCGGGGATATCGAAGCGACCGATCAGGCGTACATCCCCGACTGGCCACTGCACTGGATTCGTTCGGTGCACAACATCATGCGCTTTGCCGGCGACACCGCGCTCGTTGACGAACTTCTCCCCATGGTCGACACGGTGTTGCGATGGTTCGTGCCCTTTCTCGAGGGTGGCATGCTCCACGATGTGCCCGGCTGGACGCTCATCGACTGGGCGACCGTTCCCACAATCGGTGCATCGGCATCGTTGAACGCGCTGTGGGCTCGCGGCTTGGCCGACGCCATGGCGTTGGCCACGTGGCGCGGCGACCTCGGGAGGGTGGCGTTCTACCGCCACCACCTCGATGCGCTGCGGCTCGCCTTCGAGGCCTTCTGGGACGAGGGTCGTGGCCTCTACCGCGAGCGCCGAGACACGCCCGGCGAGCCGACGAACGACGGCACGGATCGCGTGATCACTCAACACGCGAACGCCACCGCCGTCGTCGCCGGCCTCGTGCCCGCCAATCGCGTTCGATCAATCATGACGGCCATCACGGATCGGTCCCGGCTTGTTCGCCATAGCGCCGTGATGGGCGGTGGCGCCGATGGCATCGACCATGGACCGGGGTTGCTCTTTGCTCCCTATCCCCCGCCGTCATGGGACATCGAGCACCAGATTCTGGCCGCCGAACCCTTCTACCGTTCAATCGTGCACGATGCTCTCGGCGTGGCCGGCATGGCCAACGAGATCGCCGACGCGTTGCTCGATTGGTGGCCATGGGTCGAGGCGGGCGAGACCACATGGCCCGAAACGTGGCACGGCGGAACCCATTGCCACGGCTGGTCGTCCACGCCGACCAGTGATCTCATCACACTGGTCGCCGGCATCACCCCCGCCGAGCCGGGCTTCACACGCGCACATATCAATCCTCAGCTCGGCCATCTCGAATGGCTCGAAGCGCGCGTGCCGGTGGGCGACGGGTGGCTCCACCTACACGCCACTCGCGATGGCCTCACCGTCGACAGCCCCGTCCCCTGGTCACGTTCGTGAGGTGCGTTGTCATCCCGCCAGGCGAATCACTTCACCAAACGGGAACGCCGTATCCGACGCGCCGCCCGGCATAACAACCCAGAGGGTTGGCCGCGCCGGCTCTGAGGCTGGGAAGGCTCCGTAGCCATCGGTCAGATAGACACACACTCCTTCGCCCGTCGACGTGTCGGCGACAGCCGCGAAGAAGGGCCCGAAGTCTGTTCCCCCGCCACCGATAGGCGGTGGCAGCGGATCGCCACCCTGCAGCTCCCAGGGCCCGTAGACATCGGCGTCGGCGTACCAGAGCCGACAGCGAACACCCGGATAGGCGCGCAGGATGGCATCGAGTTCGGCGCCAAAGACGGCCAGCGCCGCCTCGTCGATTGAGCCCGACGTGTCGACACAAACGTCGACGTCGAGATCCTCGTTCTCCAGCGTTTCCAGGTAGAGGCCGCGGTAGGCGAAACGTCGGTCGAAGGTGGCGAAGTCCGAGCGTGCCCGTGAGACAAACTGCCACAGGACGGCGCGCCAGTCGACGGTCGCCGGCACCTCGAGGCCAAACGCGCGGGCCGCACCGAGGGGAAGCTCACCCTGACCGCTAGCTCGTTGCGCTGTCGCCGCTTGGCGGGCAACGCGCTCCCAATGCTTCTCCATCGCTCGAGCCCGTTGTGCCCGCAGCGACGATGCCTTTCGCCCATCTCCGTCGCGGTCGCCTTCTGGCGCGTCACCCTCGCCAGGGAGTTCCAACAGATCGTCGTAGTCCGGCCCGTCGGCGTCGTCATCGGATTGAGTTTCAAGGGCGGTATAGACCTCCTCCACGCTCAAGCCCTCTCGTGAAGTGTCGCGCACATGCCCCTCAGGAAGTTCAAAACCGTTGCCGATCACCAGTCCGTTCACGACCACGTCGGCGGCGACGTTCCACAGCCGCGGATCTCGGCGGCCTCGGCGGATCACGTGGGCGAGTGCGGCATGAAGGACTTCGTGGAGCAACACACCGTCGAGATGCTCGTCGCTGAGTTCGCCAAGGAACCCCGGGTTGTAGAACACGTCGAGGCCGTCGGTCGCCGCGGTGGGAACGTCTGCGCTTTCGACGAAGCGTGCGTGCATGGCCAACGTGGCAAAGAACGGTGAGGCTCGACGCAGTCGAAGCATGGAGCGACTGAGGCGCCGCGACATTCGCGCCGACGCTCGAGCCTGCTCACCACCATCGTCGCCCGCGATGATGTCAGCCGAGACGTCGTCGGTCATGGCCATTGCATCTCTCCCCCAGCAACTGCGGCGACCAGTCGGTTGGCATCGCCGGCCAAGCGTTCTCGAAGGTCGGTCGGACAGTTCGGATGTTGGGCGACGGCGAGACGCTCAACCCAGTCGATCGACTGGGCGTGACGCGGCCTACGTACCTCGGACGCGGACACGCTCGGATCAAGCAGCGCCACCGCCCGAACCACCGAACGAGAACTGCGAAGCGCCTGAGCGAGACCTCGCCGACGCGAGAGCGCAACGACCCCCTCACGGCCGGCGCCCACACTCGGGTTGGTGGCGGCGGCGCGTCGGACCCGCGGATCGCCATCGTCAACGAGAAGAACCACCGTCGATGGCGGAGTGTTGGGATTGGCAGCCACCGCGGCGCGAACGTCACGGTCCTGATCGAGCGACAACGCCACCAGATCGTCGGCGTGGCAGTTTCGATGCTCAGCCACGGCCTCTCGAATCATCCACGCGGGATCCGACGCGGCGACACGGAGCTGTTCGACGGTGGCCCCGGGATGGGCCACCACGAGCGGTCGGGCAGAGGTAGTCAGAAACGTGTCCAGCGTCTGTGCGGCCACCGGTCGGCCGGACCGCAGTGCCTGTAACTCATCGCGCATCGGCGGAGCGAGGCTGGGATGGGTGAGAGCGCCATCACGAATGCCGTCGTCGCCGAGCACGTGCACCGCAAGCAGCTCCGCACCAAGGTCGAGGCGGCCAACGAGCGAACGTCGAACCTTCTCATCAGTTTCCGTGAAGAAGGTCGCGACCTCCTCGGGACGCACGGAGGCGTGGGCGGCCACCGCCGAACGAACGTCGTTGTCGGCATCGCCGGCCAGAAGGATCAGCACGTCGACGGGAGTGTTGGCGTGCATGGCCACGCCTTGACGGACCCGCCAGTTCGCGGAGGAGCGCAGAACGGTGAGGACGAGCGCGGACGTCGTTGGCTGACGAGCGAGAACCAAGGCGACCCAGGGGTGGCGATCAAGCACGCTCCGAAGGCGGTCGAGCACGGTGTCGTCTGGTGGTCCAGACGCAACCGAGCGAATCGTAGGTGCACAGATGATTTCGACGACGGACTGATCGGCATCGCTCTCAAAGAGTTTGGCCATCAGGGTGGGTGTCCGGTCCGCACGAAGCAGAAGCGCGGTCCGAATGTCATCGTTTTCGGTGTCGGCCAAGCGCAGCGCCACGAACTCCGGCAGAACGCGGTTCGCCGCCACTGCGACCTGTACGTCGGTGTTCGGATCACTGGCGAGCGTGGCTAAGAGTTCGGGGTTCGTCGTCGTGCCCGCAGCACATCGACGCACCAGAGCATCGTGATCGATGGCCAGCTCGGCCAGCACCCCATTCGGCGTGGTGGGATTCGAGGCCAACGCCACGCGCAACACCGTGTCGTCACCTCCGACCAGCGCAGCAAACGTGGCCGACGAACACCGGCGGAGATCGGCTGTCATGACCGCACTACGCCGGCGCAAACGATCCAGCGCATCGTCGGACGCCGACCGAACGAGGAGTTCAGGATCACTGACCGTCGGCCGATCGGGGGCGAGTCGAAGCCGCTGCTCCGCGGCGATCACCACTCGCGAATCGGTGTCGAGCGTGAGAGCAATGGCGGCATCGTCGGGAAGTACCCGATTGCGGGCCGCCGCGGCGCGAACATCTCGATCCGGATCGTTGGCGAGAACGGCGACCTGAGCAACCGTGAGCGAAGGATTGGCGGCCGCCGCTTCGCGAACACGCCACGATTGATCGACCACACACGACGCCAAGACGTCGGCCGGGAGAGCCGGATGACTAGCGCATCGTTCGCGACCGAACGAGCCCGTGGCGAGAACGGCGAGATCGACGGCGCCGAGATCGCGTCCGCCTTCCGCCAGACGGTCCCACCGGGCTCGATCACTCGGACCAGTCGACGGATTGCGATGGGCGTAGCGACGAGTCGTCGCGTCGTCATCACCGAGGAGCAACCGCAGCGTTGCCGCGGGTGTGTCCGCACGCCGAGCGAGTTCTCGACGCGCGTCACCGTCGTCGGGAAGACCAACGACCGCAAGCAGCGTGGCGGGCACGAGGTCGGCCACCAAGAGCTCGCCAAGTTCAGGCTCATCAGTGATGCGAGCGAAGCCACCGGCGACGGTCTCCCGGTCGTTCTCAAGGTCGAGACTGCACGGCGGAACCCCGATCGACGTGTGCAACATGGCCGCCTCCACGATGAGGGCCTCTTCGTGCGCGGCAGCCCGGTCGCGAATAGCCGTCGGAAGGGCGCGATTGGCGAGGAGCGCGAGCAGATCGTCGTCGTCGCCTCCGTGAAGTGCCCACCACAACAGCCCGGGCGAACAGGCACTCGACGACAGCAGTCGATGGCGGCTCACCTCGGAAAGTTCGTTCAGCCAGTCGGTGTCGGTGAGGGTCAACCAGTCGAGAACAGCGTTCGACGCGACCTCGTCGGCAAAGCGACGACACAATACGTCGAGATCGGTCATCGCCACGTTGGGGTTGGCCGCCACCGCAGCTCGAACATCACGCCGACGCGAACGGGCGAGACCATGGAGGCGGCTCGACGATGTTGACGGGTCTCGCGCTTCCGTGGCGACCGAGTCGGTCGCCACCGGCGAACCGTTCACTCCGCCTGCTCTGGCAACGGTCCATGGCCGGTCAACGCGGCGTAGGCATCGACGAACTCCCGGAAGCGCGGTTCATGGCGCGAGATCGACGCCAGCACACCGAGACGTTGCTTTGCGCGCATACGAGTTGTCACATCATCGGCGTAGAGCTGCACCCACTCCGGTGCGGCCACGTTCACCAGCCAACGGAACCCGGCCAAGGCCATCGCTGGATCCTCGGCGCGTTGAGCGAGACCAAGCACAAGGGCATAGCGGGCCGATGGTTCGTTGGGCCAGAAATCTTCGGCGGTCGCCGCGTCGGACAGGATCCGGTCCATCACCGGCAACAGCGCATAGACCCCGAGAAAGGCGTCGAACTCCGCCTGGGCCGGTTCACCAACGGCTGCGCCGATCGGGAGGCCGGCGTTGCGCAGGGTGTTGGCCATGACCCACGAACGCGGGCTCGGCCAGCTCGGCCGTTTGGCGTCGAGGGCATGGAGGAGCTCCGGGCGGAAGGCGAGGAACGCAAGGATCTGTTCGCTGACCCCGTGCTCGTGGCCGAAGCGGCGAAAGTCGTCAAGATCGGGCTCGATGTCGACATGCAGAAATCGGTTGGCGAGCGGTGCGGGCATTTCGAACACGCTCGCCCGGTCCTGCTTGCGATTCCCGGCGGCCCACACGAACCAGCCATCGGGGAGGACGTAGGACCCGACGCGTCGGTCGAGGACGAGCTGCTGGGCCACGCCCTGCATGGTCGGCGCCGCCATGTTCAGTTCGTCGAGAAACAAGATGCCCGAACCCTCGCGGGGCAAGAACTCGGGTGGGAACCACGTGGAAACGCCCTCGACGGCCACCGGCAATCCTCGGAGGTCGGTGGGAGCGAGCTGCGACAGACGCACGTCGACAAAGCGAAGGTCATGGCCTTCGGCCACCTGAGCCACGATCGAACTCTTGCCCACGCCCGGAGGTCCCCAGATCATCGTGGCCGTGCGGACCGGATGGGTAACCAGGGTGTCGAGAAACGCCCGCAACTGGCTCGGTGTCATCTGGTGTTCTCCGGTCTTCGTCGTGCCCGCCTAGATGGTCGAGCCGCTTGAGAAGAGACGATACGACGGCTCATGAAGTCGCGGGTGTGAACGTGATTCTTTCGCAGCTCAGCCAGACTCGATGGCCTATGGAAATCGATGCGCTGGTCACCGAACGTGCTGGCGCCGGGTTTGTCCCGACCCGAGCGATGTTGGACGACCCTCGCCCCGACGAAGTGTTGGTCCGCATCGAAGCGGTGGGCGTTTGCCATACCGACGTCGGCGTAGCCGCCGGCTACCTGTCGGACTTCTCGTTTCCCGCCGTGCTCGGTCACGAGGGTGCTGGCGTGGTGGAAGCGGTTGGCCACGGCGTCGACCATGTGCGCGTCGGTGACCATGTGGTCCTCACCGGTCCGCGGTGCCAAACCTGTCGGTATTGCCAAGATGGTAGGCCCGCATATTGTCAGCGCGCTGATGAACTGGTGTTTGCCGGCCGACGGGCCGACGGATCGACCGCCATCAGCCGCGCGGGCGTGAGCTCGGAATCGATAGGCAGCCACTTCTTCGGGCAATCGAGCTTTGCCACCCACGCGATTGCCGCCGGCGCCGGTGTCGTGGTTATCGATCCAGAGATGCCCTTCGCCCTTGCTGCGCCCCTTGCCTGCGGCGTTGTCACCGGCTGGGGAACGGTCACCAATCATCTCCGCGTTCGACCCGGCGAGACCGTCGTCGTGATCGGATTCGGCGGCGTTGGAGCGGCCGCGACCGCCGCCGCCCTGGCCCAGGGGGCCCACGTGACCGTCGTCGAACCGCTGAGCGGAAAGCGGGCCGTTGCGGAAGCGATCGGCGCCGCCGTGATTGACACGGCCGACTATGCGACGGTTGTGGACCGGGCGCGAGACGCCACGGGGGGCGGAGCCGACCATGTGGTGTGCACGATCGGCGCCCTCGACGTGATCGAACAGGCACTGGCCATGGCCGGCCGCAACGGCGCCGTGGCCCTCGTTGGAGGGAGCCCGCCCGGCGGCCGGATATCCGTTGATCCACACGACTTGCTGTTCTCCGGCAAGCGGATCGCCGGGGTGCGGATGGGCGAGATGATCGCCCGCCGCGACATCGTGAAACTCGTGTCGGCGTGGGCGGATGGACTCCTCCCCCTTGAGCGTTTCGTCACCACGTTTTCGCTCAACGCCGTCGACGACGCGCTCGCCGCGACCAGCCGTGGCGATGTCATCAAAGCCGTGCTCCAGCCGCATCACGGCGCTCCATGGCACAACCAAAGCGGAGCGCGTCGTGATCGTTGATCAGTTCGACGCCCTCACGCTGATGAACGCACCCGAGCACGCGGGCGCCGCCGAGGCGGCCGGCTACGACGGTCTCTGGACAACCGAGAACCGCAACGATCCGTTCCTCGCCCTGGCTCGAGCCGCCGACGCCACGTCGACGATCAGCCTCGGCACCGGTGTCGCCATCGCCTTCGCCCGCACGCCGATGACGGTTGCCTATCCGGCCTACGCACTCGCCGAGCTAACGCGAGGACGATTCATCCTTGGACTCGGATCACAGGTCCGTGCCCACGTGACCAGTCGATTCTCGATGCCCTGGTCGTCGCCCGCCGCACGAATGGACGAATTCGTACGCGCGCTTCGTTCCATATTCGCGACATGGCACGACGGAACGCCGCTCAATGTGCGGGGCGGGCTCTACCGCCACACCTTGATGAACGAGAACTTTGCTCCGAGCCGCCATGAGTTCGGTCCTCCGCCGATCTATCTCGCGGGAGTCGGGCCGCGGATGACATCAGTCGCCGGCGAGCTGGCCGATGGATTCATTGCCCATCCGTTTACGACCGCGTCGTACGTGCGCACCGTTACCGCACCTCTCCTCGTTGCGCATGGTCGGCAGCCGACGCGCGTCCTGAGTGCCTTCGCGGCGATTGGTCGAACGAGCGCTGAAGTCGACGAGGCCACACGGGCGGTGCGTCGCCGTATTGGCTTCTACGCGTCGACCCCGGCCTATCGCCCCGTCCTCGACCATCATGGCCTGGGCGATCTCCAGCCACGAGCTGACGCCCTCGCCCGAGTCGGGGCGTGGGACGAGCTGACCGACCTCGTTCCTGAGGAACTCGTGACCCTCATGGTTGCTGCTGGTGATCCGATCGAAGTGGCGGCCCAACTCGGAGAGCGATTCAACGGGTTGGTCGACCGGATCGGGCTAAATCTGCAGGCCCCGACCGCTCCGGAGCTCATCCTCGAAACGGTCCGACTTCTCCGCCGCTCCTTGTAAGGGCTACGGCCGGTCGGCCCACTTTGGGGTGGGTAGCGGTACCGGGTCGAGGAGCGCGTCGAGCGTTGACACGGGATCATGGCCGACCCGCAGAATCTCACCGTGGTGCGCCTTCACGAATCCGTCGTTGACGGCCCGCGAGGTCTGGGCGATCAACGAGTCCCAGAAGCCATTCGTGTTGCAAACGGCTACCGGCTTGCGATGGATACCGAGCTGGGTCCACGTGAGCATCTCGGTCAACTCTTCCCACGTACCAAAGCCACCAGGCAGGGCCACGAACGCATCGGCCAACTCCCCCATGCGCGCCTTGCGAGCGTGCATCGATTCGACCACTTCTAATTCGGACAGTCCGACGTGGCCGACCTCGGCGGCCAACAGGTCGCGGGTGATCACGCCGTGGACGTGCCCACCATTGGCCAATACGGAATCGGCAATCGCGCCCATCAGTCCCACCCGACCGCCGCCGTAGACCAGACGAAGACCACGGCGGACGAGTTCGCCACCCATCGCCGTCGCGTCACGAAGAAAGGCCGGATCGGTTCCGGGCGATGACCCGCAGTACACGGCCACCGACTGAACTTCTGAAGCCATTCCCCTCGAAGGTAGTCCCTTGTCGCGCAAGCCAAAGGGCGAACGCCAGCGGTCCTGCGTTTTCGGTCAGACGAGAATACGCCGTCGCCGCGTCGACGAGCCGACCCAGCGAGTCACCGATAAGTAAGTAGACGTTGAGATCGACGGGTCGACCTGACCAGGCGAGACCGATCTTTGGGCGTTCGACTCGGCAGCTAACGCCGGCGTCGGCCCCGGCGAAGCGGGTTGGCTTCCGGGGAGACGAGACGAGGATCAACTGTGCCCGTCCGCACAAACAACCGACGCCGAGCCGGGGAGCCGAGTTTGCAGCGTCGGACGAAGTATCCGGCGAGCACCAGTCCGAGCACTTCTTGCCCGGCGATGAGCGCCACCGGACGGTCGAGCAACGGCACGCGCCTCGTCGAAGAGTGCGTGAGCGGCCACCAGAAGGCGTGGGCGTTGAGCCACGCCCCGTCGAGTACGAGATGACCAAACATGCCAATGGGAATGGCCAAGAGCCGCTTGCGTACGGACTTTCGACCAATCGTCGACAACATCACCGTCACCAGAATGGCGACCGTGATGACCACACTGTGCAGGCCCCCGATTCGTCGAACGATGAGGGCATCAAGGTCAGGCAGGAGCGCCCCCAGGGCCACCAGTCGGTAGTCGAGTGACGGATCGCGGAAAACGGCAAACACGGCCACGACGGTCGGCGCGACGAACCAAAGCAACACGAGTTGACCCGCGAAATCAGTGCACGAGGAGCGCGCCGCACTCCTCACACGTGACGACGACGTCGGCGGCGAGGCCCCGGATCCGGTCCATTTCGACCGCCGCGATCTTGAGTCGACAGGCCCCGCACGATCCCCCCTCGATCCGGGCCACCCCGAGCCCGCCGTTCTTGGCTCGAATGGATTCATAGCGGGCCAACATCGCGGCATCGACTCGGTCCGATGCCTCGGCTCGCGCCGTGCGTTCGTCGACGGCCTGCACTTCGAGCGCCGCAGCAGCACTCGTTTCCGCTTGCTGGGCCTCGCTCAGCCGGGCGGACATCGCCACATGTTCTTCGGCCAACGAGGCCAGGGCGGCGTCGATCGGCTCGCGGGCCATCAGTACCTCGAGCTCCAGATCCTCGAGTTCGTTGCGACGACGGCGCAACGAGGCGAGATCGGCTTCGAGGGCCTGCAGCTCCCGGGTCGCCGTGACCGTGCCCCCGAACAACGACCTATCGGCCGAGACAATCTTCGCGTCGACCTCGTGAAGTTGGCTCTCGAAGGCGCCTTGACGGCCGCTGAAGGTCGCCTCTTCGACCACGAGAGGCTGGCGGCGGCGTTCGTTTTCGGCGAGGGCCGACGAGGCCTCGACTACGGCCTGATGCTCGGGAAGGTGGGATCGTCGATGGTGCAACTGGGCCAGCACGATGTCGTGCCCCTGCACCTCGAGGAGCGCATCGAACGGTCCCATCAGCTCGC
>JAYSTV010000309.1:0-3187 GCA_043719425.1 Acidimicrobiia bacterium
ACGATCAATCAGGCCAACCGCCTGCTCAGTGAGGCCATGGCCCGCATGACGCCGGGTCCTTTTCAGCTTCAGGCGGTCATCGCCGGCCACCACGCCAACGCCCGCACGGCCACCGATACCGACTGGACGGCAATTGCCGCCTGTTATCGCCAGCTTACCCAGATGTCGCCATCGCCGATCGTGGCTCTCAACCATGCCGTCGCCGTCGCCATGGCCGATGGACCCCTTGCCGGACTGGCATTGCTCGAACAGCTCGACGGACTCGACCGGTACCACCTCTTCCACGCCGCCCGGGCCGAACTGTTCACTCGGGCGGGCGAGGTGGAGCGAGCCGTCGAGAGTTTCACGACGGCCCGCTCGCTCACGCAGAATCCGGCCGAACAGGCTCACCTCGACCGGCGGCGCGCCGCCGCGGTCGCCGCTACGCGCTGAGCGGCTCGGGTTCGACGGCAAGGTAGGGCATCCACGACACGTGGGGGCTACCGAAGGCCGACGCCAACCATGTGGAGGACGACGGCGCGGCAGGCCGCCGACGCAGCACCATATTCGTGTGCTCCAGGAACTTGTCGCCTTTACGCGCGTTGCAGGGAGTGCACGAGGCGACCACGTTGTCCCACGTGTGCGGGCCGCCCTTGGACCGCGGGATCACGTGGTCCAGGTTCTCCGCGCCCGCGCCGCAGTACTGACAGCGATGACCGTCGCGAGCAAACACCGCACGCCGGTTCAACGGCACTCGACTGCGGAAGGGCACCCGAACGAAGTGGACGAGACGGATCACGGACGGCGCATCGAAAATCGAACGCTCAGACCGGATGACCCGGTCGGCGGCGTGCACGATCTCCGCCTTCTGTTTGATGACGAGAACCAGCGCCCGTTTGACCGGAACGACGCACAGCGGCTCGTACGACGCGTTGAGAACGAGCGCACCAGCCATCAGACGAACCTACCCGAGCACCCTGCGTTGAGACCCGGTCCATTTCAGGAACCGCACCACGTCGAGCCCACTCGGCGGGTCATCGGAACCGCTATTCGTGTGCAATCGGAAGGCGAGATACTCAGCCGACGGCATCAGGCGCCGATGGCCCTCACCGTCGTGCGCGCGCCGCGGGCGCATCACCCGGAGCATCCGCACGACCTCGGGCCACATCGACGGCTTCCGGACGATCGCCGAAACGATGTCGAGGGTAAGCAGTCGAGGCCGAGTCATGCTGGACACGCGCGCAGGACCTAACGACGCCTGGCGTCGGTGGTACTTGGCACTCGGGTGTGCCGTCTGCTGCGCACGAGCGAAGCAATCACAGACCTCACTGTAGAAGGTCTCCCGTCACAGGACGATCACACCATTTCCATCGGTTCGACCTGAGGGCTGATTGCCCCATTGCCCGCCGATCACGCCGATCACGCCGACACGCCGTTGGCTGACCTTTTCGTCAGCCTCGGCGTGGACTGGTCGTTACATCGTCGCCGCACGCAGGACAACGGCCACCACGGCGAGCGCGGCAAAACGAGCGGGGGCGCAACGTTCTTGTCCTCGGCTCGAACGTGGGCGGCGACGGCGCCGACGAAGTACAACGCCAGACCGACCCCTGCGGCGATGCCCAACGGGGCGACCTTCAGCCCGACCAGCAGGCCTACCGCCCCGGCCAACTCGGCCACCGCCAGGAGGGGCAGCCACGTCATCGGCACCCCGAGCCCGGTCAGTGACTCGACCAACTTCGGCTGCTTGGTCAGTTTGGCGAATCCAGATCCGGCCGCGGCAAGGGCAAGAAGGACGGAAGCATCGCTCAGCAGCAGACCTGCGATCCGTTTTCGGTGACGACGATGACCCAGCGCCTCGAGCGCGACGGGCTGGTCCGACGAGTGGTTGATGCCGACGACGCCCGTGCTCGGTTGGTTGAGCTCACGGCCAAGGGCGAACGCACCCGGTCCCGTATCGTTCGGTCGTTTGAAGGCATGGGTGCTAGGGCAGCGGGCTCACGAATCCGTACGTACCGGTGAAGTCGCTGTCCACTGGACCACAAATTGCCGCCGAGGTAGCGGAGGCCAGTCCAGTGGAATCCAGTTCGGTTGACAGGCCCGGCGGGGAAGGAATCGACGACATGACACTGCCTGATTCCTCGTCTATCCGCGAGACGCCGCTGGCGGATAATGAGTACAAGCGACCGGATGCAAAGCTCGGACGGCCCGGAATCTTTGCCCGCCACAGCGTTCTTCCTGTTGATGGGTCGACCGAAGTCCAGGCGTTTCGACTCGAGGAGCTCAAGAACTCGACGCCGAGGACCGACGTGTCGGTCGAAGCCCAAATAGTGATGGAGCCAGGAAATCTCCAGGTCCAAAGTGCCTTGCCGTCATTCAGGTCGACTGCCCGTATCTCGGTGGGGTCCTTGTCTTCCGTTCCCGTCACGACATAGCCGCGCTTCGGATAAAACTGCCCGCCGAGAAGGGTCGACACTCGGCGAATGGAGCGTCCGGAAAGCGGATCGATCAATTCGCCTTCCACCCCCGTCCAAAGAAGGACGTTCTCCGCGATAGTCGCAACTCCAGGCTTCGACCAGAGCTTTTGTCCTTCCGGGTTATAAGCAGTTAGCGACCCCGGGCTATACGGTTCGCTGAGGAGGACGACCGATCGAGTTCGATCGTGAGAGATCTCGACTCCTTCGCCCACTTGAATACGTCCCAGAGTCTTCCCGTCACGTGTGGAACGACGGACGACAACTCTTCCGAGGCCCAATGATTCGACCACCCATACAGTGTCGCGAACAATATGCGGCGGCTGAACCGGACCTGTGGTCGCGGCCGACCAAACAACAGATCCGCTTCGTGCGTTTACCGCCTGCAACAAACCAGGAGACGCAAAGACGGCAAGGTCTCCGACAATGTCAAGAGAGCAACCACGGCCCGGAAGGGTCACGACGATCGCCTTGCGGACCTTGACACCGATGGAAGTTGCCGGACTCGGCGCTGAAACGATCCACAACAGCGCGGCAAGTCCCGCAGCCGCCGCCCGGCGCGAACGCATCGCCGGGACGCCGGCGGCATCGACGTGAAACAAGTTTGCGCCCGAACCAGGAACGCTAGGCGTGCTTGGCGTTCCAGGCGCCGGCGTCGGAGCGGGGTTCTTTGGGGAGACCCAGCACCTGCTCGCCGACGATGTTGCGCTGCACCTGTGAAGTACCGGCGTAGATCG
>JAYSTV010000310.1:0-3183 GCA_043719425.1 Acidimicrobiia bacterium
GTGCGGCCGTGCGTCGCAAAGTGCGCGGCGAAGCGCTCGGTGTCGATGGTGGCTGAGGTGATGATCAACTTCAGATCGGGGCGGCTCGGCAAGAGTTGATGCAGGAAGCCGAGGAGAAAGTCGATATTGAGACTTCGCTCGTGGGCCTCGTCGACGATGATTGTGTCGTAGCGGCGGAGTTCGCGATCGCGGGCAATTTCGGCGAGCAGGATTCCGTCGGTCATGACCTTCACCCGCGTGTGATCCGCCACTCGGTCGGTGAACCGCACCGCGAATCCAACGGTGTTGCCGACGGTTGAACCGAGTTCCGACGCCACCCGTTCGGCGATGGTGCGAGCGGCGAGCCGCCGCGGTTGGGTGTGGCCGATGAGGCCGTCGACGCCGCGTCCGAGGTCGAGACAGACCTTGGGGAGCTGGGTGCTTTTTCCCGACCCGGTCTCGCCGGCCACGACCACAACCTGGTGGTCCCTGATGGCCTCACGGATCTCGTCGACCCGGTCGGCGATCGGAAGCTCCGGCGGATATGTCACCGCCACGATGTTCGCCAGCCGTGCTGCCCGGAGCGTTTCGGCGCGGGCCGGGGCTCCTCGAGTCGGACGCTGGTTCACCCGTCCAGTATCGACGAACATCTTCTTGTCACGGTGCCGGGTTAGGTGTGGTCCGAGCCAGCTCGACCCGTACCGCGTCGACCCCTACAGTGTCGTCCATGAAAGCGGTTACGGACGATGTTGAGGAGCAGAACGGGTCCTCTCGTGCGGCCACGATCGCCGACGTCGCCCGAGGGGCCGGGGTCTCCGAAGCAACGGTCAGTCGGGCGTTGCGGAACCTTCCGCACGTTCGACCGGAAGTCCGTCAACGCGTTCGTGACGTGGCCTCGCTCCTGTCGTATGTGGCCGACCCCAACGCCTCGCGCCTCGCGTCGGGACGCACGAAGACCGTTGGGCTGATCGCCCCGCAACTGAACACGTGGTACGTGAATCACGTGTCGGCCGGTATCGAAGACGTCCTCCAACCGGCGGACCATGATCTCTTGATCAGTGCGCTTAGTACCCCGGATCGACGCCGTGACCTTGTCGCCGGATCCACAAATCTCAACCAACGTGTTGACGGCGTTGTCGTGGTTGATGCCTTTCTCGGTACGTCGTGGAAGCGTGGACGCGGCGAGCGTCCCATGGTCGTCGTCGGTGAACAGGTTGACGGTGAGCACACCCTCGGTATCGATAATGAATTCGGTGCATCGTTGGCGGCTAATCACCTGCTGGAGCTCGGGCACACCCGCCTCGCCGTGGTCGGCAGCGCGAACTCGCGCACCTGGTTCTCACCCGTCACCAAGGTCCGACTTCGAGGGTTCCGGCGGGCTCTCGAACAGGCCGGGGCCGCGCCCTGGATGGAAATGACCGGCGACTATTCCATCGAGAGTGGCGTGGCGGCGGGCCACGAGATGTTCGCCCTTGACCCGAGTGTGCGTCCCACGGCGGTCTTTTGTCTTTCCGACGAGATGGCCTTCGGCGTGCTCCAAGCGGCCCGCGAGGCTGGCGTTCAAGTCCCGGGGGAGTTGGCCGTCGTCGGCTTCGACGATCACTCCATTGCCGAAGCCTTCGGGCTCACCACGGTTCGTCAGCCGGTGCGCGAACTGGGTCGTCGAGCGGCCGAGCGAATGTTGGAGCTGATCGAGCGCGGCCCCGGCACGCCCGGACACGAGATGCTCGACGTGGCGTTGATCGTTCGGTCGTCCAGCTCGACGTAGCTCGAGTGGGCTCGGGTGGGCGTCGCGTCGGTCGATCGGCGAGGATGGCCCCATGACCACTCGCATCGTTCTGCAGGGCGGCACCATCGTCGACGGGACCGGGTCGCCTGGCTACCTCGCCGACGTCGCCATCGAAGATGACCGCATCGTCGAGCTCGGTCCCAACCTCGTCGGGGACACGATGCTCGACGCCGTTGGTTGTGTCGTTGCCCCCGGCTTCATCGATATCCACACGCACTACGACGCGCAGGTCTTCTGGGATCCCCAGCTCACGCCCTCGTGCTTTCACGGGGTGACCAGTGTGGTGGCCGGGAACTGCGGGTTCTCGATTGCGCCGGTGCGACCGGATCAGCGGGCACTTATGGCGGCGACGATGGAGAAGGTCGAGGACATGGATCCGGCCACGCTCCTCGAAGGGGTGCCGTGGGACTTCGAAACCTTTCCGGAGTACCTCGCGTCGGTCGAGCGCCACGGGTCCGTCCTGAACTACGCCGCCTACATCGGGCACACGGCGCTTCGGTTGCACACGCTGGGCGACGAGGCCGTGGGTCGCATAGCCACCGACGACGAGATCGCCACGATGGTGGCGTCCGTCGATGCGGCGATGGCCGCCGGCGCCGCCGGGTTCGCCACATCGTTCGCGGTCACCCATCGCGGGGCCGACGGCAATCCGATTCCATCGCGGTACGCCGATCGACGTGAGATCGACGCGCTCGCCGCCGCAGTTGTGGCGTCGGGACGAGGCGTGGTCGGGATCAACGGTGGCGAGGGTTTGTCCTTCGCCGACAGCTACGCGCTGTCGTCGGAACTTGGCGCCGCGGTGACCTACACCGCCGTTCTCACCACGCCTACCGGCGCGCACCTGAAGGCGATGGAGATTCATCGCAAGGGAATAGCTGATGGGGCCAACGTGTGGCCGCAGATCAGTTGTCGACCACTGGCGTTTTCGATGCACCTCGTGGAGCCGTTCACGCTCAACACCAATCCTGTGTTTGCTGAGCTGATGCCACTGTCGGAACTCGACCGTAGGCGCGCGTATGAATCAGTGGAGTGGCGCACTCGCGCCAAGGATGCGTGGGTCGCCGATCGACGGATTGCGCCCCGATGGGACACGTTCACGGTGATGGAGTCAACGGCATCGCCGGAGTTGATCGGTGAAGGGATCGAGGCGCTGGCCGAACGCCTCGGTGTCCATCCCCTCGACGCGCTTCTCGATCTGGTGTTGGCCGAGCCCGACCTACGGGCCATGCGGGTCAAGGCCACTCTCGCCAACGACGATCCCGAAGGTATCGCCGGTCTGTTGCGCGAGGAACATGTGACCCTCGGACTTTCCGATGCGGGTGCCCACGTCGGCCAGATCTGCGACGCGCCGCTTCCCACCGATCTCCTCGGCAACTGGGTTCGCGAACGCGGCGTCCTCACGATCGAAGACGCGG
>JAYSTV010000032.1:0-10641 GCA_043719425.1 Acidimicrobiia bacterium
CAGGCGCCCGGCGAGGTCCGTGGGTTCGTCGGCCGGTTGGCTGTCTGCTGCCGTCACGCGACTCCTCAGGGTGGTGTGTCTGCGCGTTTAGCCAACCACGACTCGGCCAAGTCCACCGTGATCACGATCACACAGCGGAGGATTTCGAACTACGCGAAGCCTGAACGGGCGGTCAGAGGTGAGATTCGAAGTCCATCCGTCGATGGAGGATTCTCTCTACGTGGACTGTCGTGTCGGCCCCACGTGGCGATGGTGTAGTCGCGAATCGCGATCAGGTCCTCGGTGGCTCGAAGGCTCTGCTTCCAGGTGGCGCGGCTCAATTCGGATCGTCAATGGCCACAATGAATGCGTCGAAGTCGAAGTCGTGATCGACCGGGAGCTACGCGAACCCTGACCCTGCGGCCGGGGCCGAGCCCGGACCGAAGAGGTGACCGAGAGGGGTGGCCACGATCGACCCGGCCGCAAATTCGGGCGGTGACAGGTCGATCGTGCGCGTGCCGCAGTACAAGATGTGCGCCCGATGCATCGACCCCGCATTGGCGAGGGCGAACGCCACGAGCCCTTCCGTGTCGGCCGGGCCGACGCTTGTCGACGCCTTTACCTCTATCGGAACGGTCCGGCCGTCCCCTCGAACAAGGAGCAGATCGACTTCTCGTTTGGACCGTTGATCGCGCCAATGGCGAAGGACAATTCGTTCATTGGACCAATCCGTCGAGGCGCCCAGCGCATGCGCAATCTGATTCTCCAGCAGCGATCCAAGTTGCCCCGCACTTGGTGCGGTGTCGAGGACCCGAGCCGCCCAACTCGCCAAACCGACATCAGTAGCGAACACTCGAGGATGCGCGGTAAGGACCTTGTGTTCTGATGGTCGATGTGCATCGACTCGAAACACGAGAAAACAGTTCTCGAGCGATGCAAGATACGAACGTGCGGTTTCTGCCGTCACGCCGAGTTCGCTCGACATGCGGGCAATGTTCAGGTGCTGGCCGGTGTTGGCCGCAATGTACCGAAAGGCTCGCAGCAGACGTCCGTGGTCAACTCTCGGCGACGAGACGCCAATAGGGATGACCGACTCGACGTACGCACTGACGGCTCGATCCCATGTGGCGGAGTCACCGTTGCTGAGCACACCCGCAAGTCCGGGTAGTCCTCCCCGAAGCCACGCCCTGATGTCCCACTCGGAGGTGCGGGCTCCGGCAGCGAATTCGTCGGCGAACAAACTCGCGGCGATTGGTGTTGGGCGGTCGGCTCTTTCATCAGGGGTCAGTGACCACAGTCGTAAGCGAACTGACCTTCCGGCGAGGGGGTCGCTTCCGCCGAGCTGGTCGCGACCGAGTCGTGCGGAACCGGTCAAGACGAACTGTCCCGACGCGCCCTGACGCTGGTCGACGACACGCTTCACCCACAGTGTCAGCTCGGGCAGAAGTTGTGCTTCGTCGATGAACACTGGCGTAGGAAGCGTCGACAGGTAACGAATCGGGTCAAGCCGAATCGACTCGATGACTCCGGGATCCGTCAGGTCAAGCAGGGGTGACCAGCCGAAGGCGTCGATAAGCGTTCGGCAAAGAGTCGATTTCCCGACGGCACGACCGCCTTCGAGTACAACGACGGGAAACTCGCGTATCGCCCGCTGAAGGGATTCGATGATTCCACGCGGATGTAACGCCATCGACGAATGCTACGCCTCGGATTCTGCCTGGTGTAAAAAAGACGGATCAGAGCGTGAAAAAACAACGGATAGCCGTTGCAATGAGGTCGGGACCGTTGTTGGCGCTCGCCAGGCTTGCGTTTCGGCTCACTTGGCGCTAATCTACAACCGTATGGTTGTAGATCTCGAAACGACGCACGATGCTCAACAGCGGATCGATCTCGTGTTGCACGCGCTGTCGGATCCAACCCGTCGAGACATCATGGCGCTTGTGCTCCGCGAGGAGCACTCCGTGTCGTCGCTCGCTCGTCGGTATCCGATGAGCTTCGCTGCCGTGCAGAAGCATGTCGCAGTTCTCGAACGGGCGTTACTCGTCACCAAGCACGACCGCGGCCGGGAGCGCATTGTTCGGGGACGGATCGAAGCGATGCGCGATGTCGGCCGGTTGTTCGATCAGCTCGAGACGACATGGCGCGACCGGCTGACGCGCTTTGGCGACGTGCTTGGCGAACCCGAACTCGAACCAAACGAAGGAGCACAACGATGAGCGTGACCGAGGTCCGCAAGGACACGACCAATCTGACGATGACCATCGTGAGCGAATGGGACGCTCCCGTAGACAAGGTCTGGCAGCTGTGGGCCGACCCCCGCAAGTTGGAGCGCTGGTGGGGGCCGCCGACGTATCCGGCGACGGTGGTCGACCACGACCTCCAGCCCGGCGGCCGAGTGAGCTACTTCATGACGGGTCCGGAAGGTGAGCGCCACGCCGGCTGGTGGCGAGTGATCTCCGTCGACGAGCCGAAGCGACTCGATCTGCAAGACGGTTTCGCCGATGCCGACGGTGCGCCCAACGACGCCATGCCGACCACGATGTTCACTGTCACCTTCGACGAACTCGCCCCGCACCGCACCACCATGACGATCGAGAGTCGTTTCCCGTCGATGGAAGCGATGACGAAACTGATCGAGATGGGCATGGACGAAGGTATGCGAAGTGCCATGGGCCAGATCGACGCCGTCCTCGCCGACTAAGCGAACCAGGTCGATCCGGGCAACCGGGCAGACTCGCGTGCGTGGAGTTTGATCTGCTGGCCTCTCCCTATCCGTTGAGTCGAAGTTCGATGCTCGGTCGACGAGGGGCGGTGGCCACGTCGCAGCCGCTCGCCGCCCACGCCGGGATGTCGATGCTTCAGGCCGGAGGCATGCCGTCGACGCGGCGATCGCCATGGCCATCGCCCTCACCGTGGTCGAGCCGACCTCGAACGGGATCGGGAGCGACGCCTTCGGGTGGTGTGGGCCGACGGAAAACTGCACGGTCTCAACGCTTCGGGACGCGCTCCCGCAACGGCCACGATCGACGCCTATCGAGCCCTCGGCCACGAGGCCGTCCCCGAGCTCGGATGGGCGCCGGTCACCGTTCCCGGCGCGGTGTCGGCGTGGGCCGAAGGCGACCGATGGCTTTCTCCGAGCAGAAGATCTTGCCGCTCATCGTCCGCAGTGGGTTCATCCGATCGGCACGAACTACCGCGGTTTCGATGTCTGGGAGATCCCACCCAACGGTCACGGGATCAGTGCCCTAAGCGCGCTGAACATCATGGAAGGGTTCGACCTCGCGCCCGACTCCTTCGATGATCCGTACACGTGGCATCTCCAGATCGAAGCGATGAAACTTGCCTTCGCCGATGCGTCGGCTACTAATCACCGACGAAGCATCAACACCCGCTCCCGGAACCCCTCCGCGTGGCGGCACCGTATATCTCTGCGCGGCCGACGGCGACGGCACCATGGTCAGCTTCATTCACAGCAACTACCAAGGCTTCGGCTCGGCCATCGTCGTTCCGGGCACGGGCATCGCGCTGCAGAATCGCGGCGCGAACTTCTCGCTGGATCCGATTCACGAGCCGACGGTCAAGCCCTCGTGTGGTAGCGCAGTGAGAAGGGGCTAGACCTGGAAGCGATAGGCGTCGCCGTGGCTGACCACGCGACCGGCCGTGGGCGCCGAGAAATGGGTGCCGATCACGAGCACGTCTCGGTCGGCATGGTCGGCGAGAAACGATCGACGGGCCGCCTCGGCCGCGGCCGGGGCCGCGTCGAAGTTCGAGTTCATCGACGGCGCCGCGCACTGGATTGGATGGTGCATGAGGTCACCGGTGATGACCGCCTCGACACCGTTGCTCACGATTCGCACGCTTTGATGGCCTGGCGTGTGCCCGGGCGTTGGCACGAACGACACTTCATCAGTGAACATATGAAATGGCTCAACGAGATCCACGAGACCAGCATCGAAGATCGGGGCGACGGAATCGCCGAACACGTCGCCGATGTCTTGCTCGCCGAAGTCACGCCAGTGCTCGTACTCGGTTCGGCCGAACACGTAGCGAGCATTGGGAAAAGTCGGCCGCCACTGACCGTCGACGAGCATCGTGTTCCAGCCGACATGATCGACATGGAGATGGGTGCAGGCAACAACATCGATCGTCGCCTGATCGAATCCGGCGGTCGTCATCCAGTCGAGGAACGGAGTGGAGCGCATGTTCCAGGCCGGCAGACCACGCACTTTGTCGTTACCAATGCACGTGTCGACCACGATGCGTTTGCCCCGTGACTCGACCACGAGAAGCTGCACCCGCGACATGAGGCGTCCGCGTTCATCGACAAAATGCGGTCGCAACCAATCGTGGGCCAGCACCTCGTCGGCAGTAGTGCCGGCGAACATGAAGTGCACAGGCGCTGGACCTTCGGTCTCAACCACGCTGGTGATCGTGACGTCGCCGACGCGCCACTGAAGTACCGCGTGCTGTTCGTCGATTCGAGTCATCGACGTCGATGACGATCTATCGGCGTTTGGCGCGAAGGCCCACGGCGATGGCGACGAGAGAGAGCACGCCGAACCCGATCGGGCCGACGATCACGTCGCTCAGCAGTCGCACCGTCGACGGCGTGCCGATCTTGTTCCCGGCGTAGAACTGCAGTCCACCGGCCGCGACCGCGGCAACCGCGGCCACGAGGGCGATACCGAGCACCGGGGCCCATTGGCGAAGATGTGATTGCACGCCAAGCAGACTGGGCCCGATCAGCACGACGGTACCGGCGAGTAGTGCGATCGGCCACGCCGAGCCGATGCCGGCGAACGACTGCCCCAGGCGCATCAGACGAGCGGTGGTCCCGATGAACGTGGATGCGATGACGGGTTGGTCTCCGACCAAGGCCAAAACCATGCGGAGAACGCCGAACCCGATGAGCGACGAGCCGATGATGCCGGCAAACGTGGAGATGTCGGGTGAGACCGATATCGCCTCGCCTCGACGAGCTGTCGCCGCGGGAGCGGACGGCGCCTTGTTTGTGGCCGGGCGAGCTGGTCGAGCTTCGCTTCGAGGCTCGACGGCAGGTGTGGTCGGCCGGCTCGAAGGGGTCGGACGGGTCGCCGCGGGTCTCGGTGCCGGTGGCGCGTCGTCGGTGATGCGAGTGCGCTTTGGCGGTTCCACGTCGGCCGGACGGCGTGGCGCACGGACCGGCGGAAGGCTCCACGGATCGACTTCGGCCTCGTCGACAACTGCGGTCGCCGGGGGCGTCGTTGGTCGCAGTGTCGGTCGGGGTGTCGGTCGCGGTGCCGCTGGAGGTGTTTGGTCGGGCGCCACTTCGTGTGCGGCCGGTTCTGTGACAACGGGCGTGTCGATGATCGTCCGGGAATCGAGCACGGGCGGTGGTTCCGGATGAACCGGAGGGGCAACGAGGACCGTCGGTTGCCGCTCCGCGGGCGCGGGCGGAGCGACCGGTGGAGCCTTCCGGGTACGCGACGGATACGAGTCTTCGAGGTCGCCGTCGGAACCGAACTCGGCGGCCAGGTTGGTCCACCGACGGCTTCGTCCGGCGGGCGAGGGTGAGACGACCGGCTCGACAAACGGAGCTGCGTTCGAAGCAGCCACTGGACCGACTTCGGGGGCGGCAAATTCCATCGGCGGGATCGGTAGCGGGGCACTGAACTCGGCCGCGACCGGTTCGGTCGGCGCAGTGACATCGGCGGGTTCGTTGGCCTGGTCGTCGACGACCGAAACGGAAACGTAACGAGGTGCAGGTGCAGGCGGCGAGACCGGTTCGCGTCGATCATCAAGGGTCGACGCAGAAATGGGCGAGGCCACGGGGAACCGGACCTCGACTGTTTCGACCGGCGCCCAGCTGGCGATCGGCGGAGGGATCTTCTCCGGCGGGGCGTCGAGGGCGGCGAGATCGTCGTGGTGTTCGGCCGCGGGCTCGATGGCGTCGACGGCAACAAGTTCATCGGTGTCGTCGACACCGTCGACACCGTCGACACCGTCGACATCATCAGTGTCGTCGAGGTCGCCGTCTCCGTCGTAGAACGCGCTGACCGACGTGTGCGATGCCGTCACCGGAGCAATGACCTCGACCTTGGGCAGAACCGGAGTCACCTGGGTCTCGAGCATGGCGAGCTCCTGAACGATCGCCGGCTGCTCAACCCGTAGTTCCGTCGCCACCTCAACGGGTAACGCCTCGATATCGGCCACCGGTTCCCAACTTGGGAAGACCTCAGCCGGGACATCGGGCTCGATCATCGGTTCGACGGTCGCCTCGACCACCGTTTCGACTGGTGACTCGTCGGCGATGGGGGCGACGACGAACGGTTCGGGGGTCGCATCGGAACCATCGGCGGCAAGGATGTCGGGGTCAGACGCCCAGGCCGTGAGTGGCGCCTGGGGCTCGACGAGCGGGCTCAGGTCAACGGATGTGTAGGCCACCGGCGGCGGTTCCGGCGGGGCGGCATTGGTCTGGCGAAGAGCCGACAGACCCGATGTTGGTTCGCGGTTCGCTTCACCGCCCCACCTCTTGGCGTTGAGTCGGGTGGCTGTATCGAAGTCGTCGGCTTCGGACTGAAGCCACGCGTCGACCGCCTCCGGCCGCGGCGCCGCGGCTGCGGGGACGGAGCTCCGTAGGTTGCCGGCGGTGAAGTCGTCGTCCCAGTCGTCCCATGCACTCGCTGACCACGGATCGTCGAACCCGTCGGCCGTCAGGCGCGGCGCGGCTCCGGCGGGCATTTCGGTCCGATCGCGACGGAACAATCCGCGTCGACGCTTCGGCGTGCCCTCGTCGTTACTCATGACGGTTCCAATCTAGAGTCCGTGGCACCGGGACGCTGGGACAGGGTGACTTCCCCATATGTCGCGGCTTCTCGGGGGACGATTCCCCCACCGGCAACGGGGCGCACGAAAGCTGTCACAGGGGTCTGTTCATACTTCAGGGCATGAACGAATCACGATCCGCCCGCCGGGAACTGCATTGCCACCACGGTCGACCAGTGGGTGTGTCGTTTGCCGATTTTTCCGATTTGGTGACCACGCTCGGGTCGTGGGCTCGGCGCCGCGGCCTGCGGGTTCCGGGCATCCAGTCGCCGCCCCGGGTCCCTGGGGCCGACCGTGTGGTTCGGCGCTTTCAGGGTGAGGTCCGCACGGTGGCGGTGACCGTGCGAGGACGAAGCCGGATCGACGTGGTTACCGACGTGGTCAGCGGAATCCTCATGGCCAACGGGGTGAGCCGTGACCAATGGCCGACCATGATCGACGATGCCCTCGCCGCGGTTGGGGGCCGTTTCGTCGGGCCGGTCTGGGCCGATGCAGCGTAGGCTCCGTGCTGGCCCGCCCGGGTGGCGAAATGGCAGACGCAGGGCGCTTAAACCGCCCGGGTCGAAAGACCGTGCGGGTTCGACCCCCGCCCCGGGCACGCAGGCCTTGCGACCGCTACGCACGACCGGCCAGCTTGCGGGCATAGGCAAGGGCGTGGCCGAGAGAGTCCGGAAACGCCTCGCCCTTCCACGCGATGTCAAACGCAGTACCGTGATCGACCGACGTGCGGATGATCGGCAGTCCGAGGGTCACGTTGACCCCGGTATCAAAGGCGAGGAGCTTCATCGGCCCGTGCCCCTGGTCGTGATACATACACACGATGGCGTCGTAGCGATGTCGATGGACCGCCTGGAAGAACACCGTGTCAGCCGGGTGCGGTCCCGATGCATCGATGCCGCGCAACCGCGCCTCCTCGATAGCCGGAACGATGTGCTCGATGTCTTCGGTGCCGAACAGGCCGTGTTCTCCGGCGTGCGGATTGAGTCCGCACACGGCGATGCGCGGGGTCACAAGAAATCGTCGCAGCGTGGCGTGGGTGAGTTCGATCACATCGAGCACACGAGTTGTCGTGACCCGTTCGATCGCTTGGCGCAGCGAGCAGTGAGTGCTCACGTGGGTTACCGCCAGCGGACCATTGGTCAGCATCATGGTGACCTTCTCGGCGCCGCACAGGTGGGCGATGAACTCGGTGTGGCCGACAAAGGTCGGATCGCTCAGTTGCGTCGCTTCCTTGTTCATCGGCATCGTCACGATCGCCGCCACGTGTCCGGCGAGCGCGTCGAGGGTGGCGCGTTCCACATAGGAACGCGCCGCGGCGCCACTCACCGCGCTCAGTTCGCCGGGAGTGAAGTCGGTCGGGCGCAGCGCGCCGAGGTCAATCACGTTCAGCCGATCCGGGGCGAGCTTCGTCGGGTCGGCAATGACCTCGATAGCAACGTCGAGTCCGAGCAATCCCGCTCCCGCTCTGAGGATCGACGCATCGCCGTAGACGACCACAGGCTCGTGGTTGGCGTGTGCCGCCAGCGATCCGTCGGCAAAGGTCCGGAGCACGATCTCCGGCCCGACCCCCGACGCGTCACCCATCGTGATGGCCAGTGGTGCGGTGGCGATGCTCACCGTTCCATCCTGGCGGAGAACAGTTCGATGAGTGATCGGTCCGACCCGAATCCGCCGGGGCGGGCCACGATCACCGCCTCGGCGTCGAACGTCCACGGCATACCGGGGCCCACCGTCCCTTCGATGAAGCGCGGCGCGTCACCGAGGATGGCCGCGGCAGTGTCGCCGCCAAGGATCACGATCGTGGAGAACTGGGTGTTCGCGCAGGCCTGGCGGACAGCTTCGGCAAGTAGTGCCGCCACGATGTTCGCTTCGACCGCGGTGACCGTTTCCCGTTCGCAGGCGTCGGACATGATCACCTCCACGGCGTCGGCCACAGCGTTCGCTCGGAGCGCATCGATCTGTTCACGGGCGGTGGGGTGCAGGCTGCCGCACACCACGAGCGCAGGAACGTCGAGGGGAATGCGACGGGCTCGATCACCCGCGGAATCCGTTCGTGCCGCGCCCACAGCGGCGGCGATGCTGGCGGCCGTTCCGACGAACACCGCATTGCCGTGGGCGGCCCAGGCCGATCCGAGTTGCTCGAGCTCGTTTTCAGTCGACGCGTCACACACGGCGATGCCCGATGGCGACGTGCGCAGCCACTGCGTGAGGGCTTGAGCGTTGGGCAACTCGACCACGTGCGCCGCCCCGCACGCCCTGAGGTGTTCAGCCGGCCGACTGGTGGTGACCCCACGCCGCGGATCACGACCGGCCGGGCCGGTATGAACCGGTTGGTCGCGGTCGAACACGATGCCACCGCGGCACGTGCGCCCGACCGCCGGAAACGATGGAACAACAACAACCGGGCGATGGTGGACAGAGGCCGCGCCAAGAACTTCGTCGGCCCAATTTCCGCGCAGCGTCGAGTCCATCTTGTGGAGCAGCCGGGTGGTCCTCGAGAGCGCAAGAGCCGCGGCCTCGGCGGCGATCGTGGCCGCGTGGTCGGCCCGGAGGTGGCGGGTGCCGAGATCGACCACCATGTTTTCTGCCATGTTTTCTGCCGTGTTGTCGATGCTGTCGACGGTCTCGGGAGTGTTGACGCTGCCTGCGCTGCCTGCGCGGCCTGCGCGGCCCGCGCTGTGGAACGTCGCTCCAACGTGGACCAGCACCGAATGGCCGACACGGTCGGCGCAGGCACCGGCCGTTTCCCAGGCGCCCGTCCGATCATCGGCGAGCACAATGAAGCAGCGATCGGACACGCCCCCGGTTTAGCGCCCCGGGGGAAGCACCACTAGGCGGCGAGAACTCGCAGGTCGGGATCGATGAGGTGGATCAAGTCCTCGATCGTGTTGGCGGCATGCAGGACGGCGGTCTCCGGGGTCGCCGTGCCCATCACGCGCCGTGCCGCACGCACAACGCGCGACTCGAGCACCCGGCGACCGTTGAAGGCAAAGCCGATGCTCGGCAGGAGGGCGATCTGACCACCGAGCTCGAAGGCGAGCAGCGCGCCGTGGAGCTCGATCAGGTCGCTGCGGGCGGCAAACGGCGAGTCGGCGCACAGGAGTTCGAGCTCGCTCACGATGGACTCAAGGATGCGATGCGGCGCAGCGGTAACCGCCGTTTCGTCGAACATGGGGGAGTCGGTGGTGTTCTGCATGGGGTGAAGCTTGACGACGGGATGTGAACGAACGGTAACGGTTCGCCGTAATCAGACAGATGTCACGCGAGCCGTCGGTCACGTTGCGACCGGGCGCCGTGGGATTCGCGGTCACGCAACGGTGATCCCGTCGATGTCCAGTCGAAACGCCTCGGCCTGGCCATTGCTGATGAGCACACCGATGTTGGTGAGCGGCTGGCCGGCATTCGGATCGCCGTCAACAACCTCGCCAAACGGCGTGCGTGGAAGTATGCGCGCATAGGGAATCGTGGTGGTGCTCCAGCGTACCCGACCACCTGAGCGCGCCCTGACGTACGGCCCGGTCAACGACATTCGGTGGCCACTCGACTCGGGTGATCATCGAAGCAGACATCGAAGCAGGTTTTGCTGAAAGGAATGTCAACCCGGGCTCCTCTAGGGTGTCGGCGTGACGCCAGCGGGGAAGCAATGGACCCTGGAAGTCGCGGAGATCGATCCGAGTCCGGCGGCGCGCCGCCTGGCTGAACAGGCCCGCCGCATGCTGGGTCTTCGCGCCGAGTCGATCGAGTCGATCACGCGAACCGACCTCTATATCGTCGATCGCGAACCCACGCCGTCCGAGCGTGAGGTCCTGGCCCGAGCCGTGGCCGACCCCGGAACGCAATCGTTTCTGTGGCGCGTGG
>JAYSTV010000311.1:0-7705 GCA_043719425.1 Acidimicrobiia bacterium
ATCACGGCTCAGACCGGGCCACCGTTCGTCGGTGGGTTTCCGATCCCCGGACGGCGACCTACTCGCGCCCGTCGACGAGAGCGATCGCCTTTTCCACGGACCGACGAGCGCGAGTTATGCGCTTTTCCTTGGCTTTGAGCTCGTTGCGCTCATCCTCGTCACGCGTCCGCATGGCTGCGCGCAGGGTATCCATTGCCGCGTCGGCCAATCCGTCGGCGGCCGTCTTGAGCTGGGCCCGAACCTCATCCATGTCAACCATCAGCTCATTCTCCTGGACGGGTGTGACACAAAACGCGTCATCGCCGCGGGTGTCCGTGTAGTGCTTCGTCGATGATCTCGACTGGATGCCGGGCATCGACGCCTGCCGCCTCGAGCCACATCGAGCAACCCGGATTGCCCGACACGACGATCACGGCGCCGGAACGGCCGATGGCCGCGACCTTCTGCACGCGTATCTCTTCAGCCAACTCCGGTTGGGTGATCTGATAACTCCCACCGGCGCCGCAACACCGTCCGTCGTCATCGAGTTCGACGATGTCGGCGAAGGGGGCGAGCGCGACCCGCACCGGGAGATGCGCTCGCTGCACGTGACGCAGATGACACGGGTCAGAGATCGCCACCTTGGCCCGCGCCGCTCCCGGCTGCGCCGCGGGTAGGCGGCCGACATGATCGGCGATCCACTCACCGATGTCCTGGACCCGAGCGCTGAACATCTGGGCCTCACCGGTGGCCAAGAGTTCGCCGTAGTGCTTTAACGCCGCGCCACACCCAGCCGAGTTGACCACCACGGTGGGCCCGGACTTCCCACCAAGGTCGGCCATGGTCCGGCGAGCGAGATCCTTCGCCCCGTCGACTCTGCCGGCATGGCTATGAAGCGCTCCGCAACACGCGGCGCCAGGTCCGGCCAACCCGACCGTGGCGCCCGTGGCCCGCATGACTCGCAGCGTCGCCTCGTGCACGGAGCGTTGCCATGCGTCCATCACGCAACCGGTGAACAAGATGGCGTCAACCGGACCGGGATCGGGTCGCAGACGACGGCGAAGGATCGGGATTCGTCGCGGCAAGCCGAACCGGACGGCCATGGGCGATGGAAGCAGACGCAGACGCTGAACCACGCCGAGCAGTGACGAACCGACCAGCACGAGTCGATGGAACCGCAACGTTCCGAGCCCCTGGGCCAACCCGACTGGTGGCGCGATCCGTCCCTCCGCCGAAAGCGAAGCGCGCGTATCTTCCATCAACGGTCCGAAATGCACGCCCGAAGGACACGCCGTTTCACAACCCCGACACAGAACGCAGCGTTCCATGAACGAAACGAAGTCGTCGTCGATGGCGAGTGCGCCCGATTCGACCGCCCGCATCGCATTGATTCGACCGCGAGGCGATGCCGACTCTTCTTCGGTCGCTCGGTACGTTGGGCAGTGCGGCAGACACAGCCCACACGACACGCACGCATTGAGCATGTCGGCGTCGAGGCCGAGCGGCGTCACCATGGCAAGACTCCCGGGTTCAGTCGGCCACTTCGGTCGAAGGCATCCTTCATCCGTCGGTTCAGTTCGAGAATTGGCGGCGCCACTGCCGGTCGCGCGAGATTCGCGCCGTGCACGACTCCCGTGCCGATCTCGGCCATCCACCAGGTGGTGCCGATTGCCACCGACGGGTCCTCCGTCCGCAGCCGCTTGACCATGGCCGGACCGACCGATGATCGACCGGGCGGCAGCGTCGGCGCCGCGCATGACTCCCAACGCTCGCCGGGAAGTGAGCGAACCTCGGCGTGCACCTCGGCCTCGCTTCCCTCCAGCTGCACCCACGCGGTCGTGCCGTCCCACAGGATCGACGACGGCCGGAACACGGCGTTGCGCACCGCCCACGGATCAACTCCTGGGGCCTGCCACCACCCGCGTTGCGCGGGGATCGGCCCGCACCGCAGCACCACCTCGCCCACGAGCCCGAGCGTGCCGATCGAGCCGACCAACAGCCGCGGTAGATCGAACCCGGTGACGTTCTTGACGACCGGTGCGCCGGCCCGACGAAGCACCCCGTCGGCCGAGACGTACAGCGCTTCGAGCACCGTGTCCCGAACATGACCGTGGCGCAGGCGCCGCACGCCGCTGTGTCCAACGCTCAACACCCCGCCCACCGTCGCCGCCGACGAAGGCGGATCGAGCGGACATTGGAGACCAACCTCGGCCAGGGCGACATCCAGCTCCGCAACGGGGGTCCCGGCGCCAACTCGTACGATCAGTTCCGACGGCTGCACGTCGACCACTCCGTCGGGCGCGTGGAGATCGCGAACGTCAGCGCGCTGACCATCGGCGCGCCTACCAATGTCCCATTGGGTGCGGGCACCGACAACCCGCACCGGTCCGTCGGTTCCGACCTCTGCTGCGAATCTTCGGACCGAAGCAGATGCCACCCGTTCGACCAACGCCGCGTGCTCCATCAGACCCACGCCCCATCCGGCACCCGTCGAAGTTCTCCGCAGCTCGCGCCCGCAGGCAAGACCTTCGTCGGATTGCACCGTCCGTTCGGATCAAACACGGTGCGGACGAGAACCTGATGGGCCAACTCGGCATCGGTCATAACGAGCGGAAGGAGATCTTTCTTTTCGAGGCCAATCCCGTGCTCACCGGAAAGGGTCCCACCGGCGGCCACACAGGCCCGCACGATCTCCTCACCCGCCTGATGGACCCGGTCCAGCACGCCCGGTTCGCGCCCGTCAAAGACCAAAAGCGGGTGGAGGTTTCCATCGCCCGCGTGGAACACGTTGAGCACGATGATGTCGTGACGGCGAGCAATCTCGATCACGTTTTCCATCACCTCAACGAGACGACTCCGAGGCACCACGGCATCATGGAGGTAGTAGTCCGGTTTGATGTTGGCAATCGCCCCGAAGGCCGACTTGCGGGCCTTCCACAACAGCGCCCGCTCTTCCGCCGTCGACGCCACGCGAACCGTTCGGGCGCCGCTCGACAGACAACGATCGCGGATCTCTGCGACCGACGGTTCGATGCCCTCCGGCACTCCTTCGATCTCGATCAGCAACACGGCGTCGGCATCGAGCGGAAGGCCGGCCTTGGCCCACGGCTCCACCGCCTTGATGCAGTTCGCATCCATCATTTCCAGCGCCGCGGGCAATGTGCCCGAGGCAATCACCGCGGAGACCGCGGCGCTCGCATCGCGGATCGACGTGAAGTCCGCGAGCAATGTGCGGATCGCCGGTGGATTGACCATCAAACGTACGCATACTTTCGTGACGATTCCCATGGTCCCTTCAGACCCGACGAAGATGCCTCGCAGGTCATAGCCCGGATCATCGGTTCCGAGCACACACAAGGACCCATCGGGCAGGACGACCTCGACGGCAATCGTATGCGCGCTTGTTACTCCATGAGCGAGGCAGTGAGGGCCGCCGGCATTGGTGGCGACGTTTCCCCCGATCGAGCACACCTGCTGACTCGACGGATCCGGCGCGTAGTGCAGTCCATGGTGAGCGACCGCCTTCGACAAATCAAGATTCAACACGCCAGGTTCAACCCAAGCCGTCCGTTCATCGACATCCACATCGAGCACCCGGTTCATCTTCGACGTCACGATGACAACAGGCGCGTCCAACGGCACTGCCCCGCCAGCAAGGCCCGTACCCGAACCGCGAGGGGTAATCGCCCGCCCGAAGTGGTTGGCGATCCGAACCACCGCCTGCACCTCGTCGCTCGAAACCGGAAGCACCACGACTCCGGGCTCGGATGGCGACAGCGACGACGCGTCCTTGGCGTAGAGCGCCTTCTCGAACGCCGAAACAAGAACCCGCTTGGAGTCAATCACCAAACGCAGCGCGTCGACAAGCGCGGCGTCATCGTCACGAATCTGTGAGCCCACCCAACGAGTATCGCTCACCGTCCACAAACCGATGGGCCGGCTGACGGGCATAGGCCGGCAAACCCGACCAAAATCGAAGTGAGCCGGCCCACGCGAGCCAGCTGGCCCACGAAAGGTTGGTTAGACGGGGGGAGCCGTGGGCGGCACCACCACGGGCGCCACGGTAGTCACCGCGGGATCAACGACCACGACGATCGGCACCACAGTCGTGGTGGTCGTCGTGACCGGCGGGGGTTGCGACGGAACGTAGGGGGGCGGTACGGCGACAGGAAATCGCGGGTCAGGCTGGCCGTCGGGTCCCGGCGTGCGGAACGCCCGGAAGTAGGGCCAGAACGAAGCATCGGTCACGAGCCAGTCGTAGAAACTCAGGCCGGTCGAGCCACCTTCGCGCGCCGCTTGAAGCATGCCGCTGATGTCGTTGAGCGCTCGAGCCTTGTCGCCCACTCCGCCGATCACATGGACCGGAAGGTCCGGACGATTGAGCACGGTGCGCAGGCGGCGAATGTTCTCGGCGACGTAGCGATAGCCGTCACGCCAGCCCGATGTGGTCGCCCGATTGGTCCAGTACGACTGAATCATCCAGAGATCGAAAGCCGGAGCGATCTCCACGTACGGGAAAGGACCGCGCCACCACAGCGGATAGGCAGCCGGCGCCTTGCCGTCGGGCAACGTCCAAATACCGGGCACGCCGTCGAGTGAGGTCGGCTCAATGATGTTATTGCTGAGAAACCGACCGGGCAGCAGGCCGCGGAGCGCCTGGGTGAATTGGATGAGGCGACGGGTTCGTTCGGGCGTGTCCTTGACAATGTCGCGCTCCTCGATGTCGATCGAGATCCCGTCGACGTCAAGGTTGGCCAGCGCCACAACCTTGCGCAGGTCGGTGTTCACATCTTGGAAGGCCGGCAGGTACCAGACGACGACGGACATGCCGAGCTGGTGGGCCCGATCGAGAATCGGTTGGAGCTTTTCCGGCTCAAGCACATCGGGCGTGGTCGACCAATGGGCACCCTGGATGTAGATCGTCTGCACCCCGGCGTTGAACATCTGGTCGACGTTGGCCGCGGTGACCGGGGGGACCTGCTTCTTCGACCACTGGGTGGTCCAGTCGTAACGATCAAGCCACGTACCCAGACCTCGGTACGGCTCGCCGGCGGACGCCGTCGCCCGCAGGGGCGCATTGGCGGGGGCCGGGAAGGGCGCCGGAACGAGCGTGGTCGGCGGTGGTTTGATGGTTGTCGTGGTCGGAATGACCAGCTCGGTCGGCGGGACGGTCACCCCGACCGGCACGGCTGGGTCGACCTGGGCCGGGCTCACGAGAACGGTGGTGGTTGTCGCCGCCGGTGTCGGCAACGGCACGGTGGTCGGCGCCACGGTGGCCTTCGCCCCGACGATGCGGCGGGTCGACTTCTTCGTCGACTTCATGGTCTTCGCGGTCTTCACGACCTTTACGGTCTTTACCGTCTTCACGGGGGTGCGTGACTTCTTCGTGGTCGTCGGGACCTGGGCCTTGATCGACACCGCCAGGCGAATATGAGCGTCGGCCGGCCACGAAAGGCTGGCGAGAGCGATCACCACGGCAATCGCCGTGGCGGTTGGTCGAGAACGCAATCCCATGGCCTTCACTCCCTCAGCTTTCCCGTCGCGCCCACGCCAACGCGTGAGGACGATGTGAGGATCGCGTGGCGGCCCGCGCTGGAATCCGCCTCCGATCGACGAACCGCGGTTGGATTGCCCGGACTTCTCCGGGCAATCTCTCTCGCCGGGCGACTACCGCTTGAAGCGGCGACGGTCCTCTTCCTTCAGGAACTTCTTGCGGACACGGACGGCAACCGGCGTGACTTCGACGAGCTCGTCGTCGGTGATGAACTCGATCGCCGTTTCCAGCGTCATCTCTCGCTTCGGAGGCAGCTTGACCGCATCGTCGTGGGCATGGGTCCGAATGTTCGTCTTCTGCTTCTCACGAACGACATTGATGACCATTTCTTCGTTGCGAGCGTTTTCGCCCACGACCATGCCCTCGTAGACCTCTTCCTGCGGGTCCACGAAGAACTGTCCGCGAGACTGCAGGTTGTCGAGCGCATAGCCGGTCGTCTGACCGGCCCGGTCGGCGATCATCGCCCCGCCGAGGCGGCCCGGGAGATCTCCCACCCACGGCACGAACCCGGCGTGGCGCTGATGGATCAAAGCGGTACCACGGGAGTTGGTGATCAGCTCTGAGCGCAGGCCCAGGAGGCCACGGGACGGCGCATCAAAGCGCATGATCGTGCGACCCGTATCGCCGGGGGCCATATCGACCAACTGACCCTTGCGGGGCGCAAATGACTGGGTGACACCACCAACGTATTCGTCGGGCACGTCGACGGTTACTTCTTCGAACGGCTCGTGCTTCTTGTCGTCGATCATCTTGGTGATGACCTCGGGACGGCTCACCTGCAGCTCGAAACCTTCACGCCGCATCTGCTCGATGAGCACGGCCAGCTGCAATTCGCCACGACCGGCCACTTCGATGATGTCCGGGGATTCGGTGTCACGCAGACGGATCGACACGTTGCCGAGCACTTCTTTCGTCAACCGATCTCGGATGTGGCGCGACGTGACGTATTTCCCGGCCTTGCCCGCCGTCGGCGCCGTGTTTACGCCAAAGGTCATGGCCAGCACCGGCTCGTCGACGGTGAGGCGCTCCAACGGCTCGGAGATACCAGGCGTGCCGAACGTGTCGCCGATCTCGACTTCAGGAAAGCCCGACACGACGAAGAGCTCGCCGCAACCAAGCTCCTCCACTTCAACCCGCTTGAGCCCATCGAACGCCAACAGGCCTGACAGCTTTTTGACGACGACGCCACCCGGATAGCCCGGAGCCGGCTCGGCCCCGAACAGTGCCGTCAATTCGCCCCGACGGAACGTGCCCTGCTGGACCCGACCGATGGCCAGGCGACCGAGGTAATCCGACGCGTCGAGGTTGTTGACGATGGCCTGCAGTGGACCGTCGGGATCACCAGACGGTGCCGGAATCGTCTTGACGATTGCCTCGAACAGGGCGGTGAGGTCATCAGTCTCGGCGGGCACGCCGACGCCGGCGATCGACTGGCCGTCGCGGGCGATACACGACACGACCGGAAAGTCGATGTGGTGGTCCTTGGCGTCGAGATCCATGAACAGCTGGTAGATCTCGTCGAGAACTTCGTCGGCCCGGGAGTCGCTGCGGTCGACCTTGTTGACCACCACCACAACGGGCAGGTGCCGATCGAGCGCCTTCGACAGGACGTACCGAGTCTGTGGGAGGGGGCCCTCGGCGGCGTCGACGAGGAGCAGCACCCCGTCGACGATGTGGAGACCGCGCTCGACCTCGCCGCCAAAGTCGGCGTGGCCGGGGGTGTCGACGATGTTGAGTTTGAACGCCTCGCCGGTCGGCGACGTCCACCGGACCGACGCCTGTTTGGCGAAGATCGTGATGCCCCGCTCGCGCTCCTGGTCGTTGGAGTCCATCACCCGGTCGGTCGAATCACGCGAGCTCATGGCGCCCGTCTGGCGGAGCATGGCGTCGACGAGCGTGGTCTTACCGTGGTCGACGTGGGCGACAATGGCGAGATTGCGCAGGTGCGCAGTGACGCTGGCCGGCGAAGGCGCGTCGGACGAAAGGGTTGCAGACATGGTCATGGCGATCCGGTAGTTGAGGACGCCGACGGCGCCGAGGGGGTGATGCGGTGCTGCGCCGCCCAACGGCGACACAACCCAAGGAGAGCCGTTTAGGAGGCCGAGGCCTGCTGCGCGGGTGCGTCTTCTTCGTCGTCACCGTCGAAGTCGTCGCCATCGAATTCATCATCGA
>JAYSTV010000312.1:0-3164 GCA_043719425.1 Acidimicrobiia bacterium
TCACGTCCCCTGCCCCATCTGATCGCCGGGGGATGTCTGTTGGCGTCGGCCGCGCTTATCCAACTGATTCCCCGATCGATCGGCCGAGCCCACCTTCGACAGGGGCTCGGTGAGGTCCGAGAGCGCCCGAGTCTGGCGGCTGCCATGGAGGGCTTCCGGTTCATTCGTCGCACACCAATCTTGTTGGCGGCGATCTCCCTCGACCTGTTCGCAGTTTTGTTCGGTGGTGCTGTCGCCCTGCTCCCCGCCATCGTCGAGAAGATCTTGAAGGTCGACGATGTGTGGGTCGGCTACCTACGGGCATGCGGCGGCATCGGTGCTGCGTTGGTCACGATCGGCCTGGCGTGGCGGCCGTTGTACCGGCACGTGGGTCGAATCCTTCTCGCGTCGGTCGGCGTCTTTGGTCTCGCCACGGTGATGCTCGGTGTGACTCGGAGTGTGTGGATGGCGGCGTTGGCGTTCTTCCTCTTGAACGCCGGTGACTCGGTGAGCGTTTTCGTGCGAACGATGCTCGTGCCGATGGTGACGCCACCCGAGCAGCGTGGCCGTGTCCTCGCCACCGAAAGCATCTTCATCGGGGCGTCGAACGAACTCGGGGCGTTCGAGAGCGGCATGGCCGCGGCATTGTTCGGTACGACCGTGGCCGTGGTGAGTGGCGGAGCAGCCACATTGGCCATTGTCGGTGCGTTTTGGTTCGCCTTTCCGACGCTGCGCAACGTCGACCGGTTCAGCGACCTCCAACGCGGATGATTCTCCGCCGCACCTGATTCGCCGGAGACGACTCCCCTGGGTACCTTCGACGGTGTGCATATCGCTACCCACGCCGAGGCCACCCCCGACAAGCTGGCCGTGAGGATGTTTGGTTCCGGGGTGGAGCTCACCTATCGCCAGCTCAACGAGCGGTCGAACCAGGTGGCCCAGCTGTTCCGGTCGCTCGGCCTGCAGCCCGGTGATCCGGTGGCGTTGATGATGGAGAACCATCCGCTGTTCTTCGTGATCTGTTGGGGTGCCCAGCGGGCCGGCTTGCAATACACGGCCGCATCGAGCCGGCTCACCGTCGGAGAGCTCGAATACATCCTTGGGGACTGCGGCGCCAAGGCCTTCATCACGACCAACGAAAAGCGCGACATTGCGGTCGAAGTTCGTCCTCTCCTGGGCGACGTGCGCTGCTACATGATCGACGGTGTCGCCGATGGCTACGACTCGCTCGAGGCTGCCCTCGATGCCCAGCCGATCACTCCGATCGACGATGAGTGCGAGGGCGGTGACATGCTGTATTCATCGGGCACAACCGGTCGGCCGAAGGGCGTCAAGCAGAAGCTGTCACTTGCGCCGATGGGGTCGTCGCAGGCCCTGGTCGGGCTCATGCAGTTTCTCTACGGCTTCGACGAGAACACCCGCTACATCTCGCCGGCGCCGTTTTACCATGCGGCGCCGTTGCGCTACGTGATGAACACGCTGCGACTCGGGGGAACGGTTATCGCCCTCGAACACTTCGACCCGGAGCACTTGCTGCAAGCGATCGACACGTACAAGATCACTCACGGCCAATTTGTACCGACCATGTTCATCCGCATGCTCAAGCTCGACGAGTCCGTGCGACTTCGCTACGACGTGTCCAGTCTCAAGGTAGCCATCCACGCCGCGGCGCCGTGCCCGATCCCGATCAAAGAGCAAATGATTGCCTGGTGGGGTCCAAAGATCTTTGAGTACTACGCCGGGACTGAAGGCAACGGATTTTGCGCAATTACCAGCGAAGAATGGCTCGCCAAAAAGGGATCGGTCGGCAAACCACTGCTCGGTGAACTGCACATCTGCGACGACGACGGGGCGGAACTGCCGACCGGCGAGCCCGGCACGATCTACTTCGGCGGCACGGCACCGTTCGAATACCACAACGACCCCGAGAAGACCGCGTCGTCGCGTCACCCCAATGGCTGGTCGACCCTTGGCGACATCGGCTACGTGGATGCTGACGGGTATCTCTTCCTGACCGACCGCAAGGCCAACATGATCATCTCCGGTGGCGTGAACATCTACCCACAGGAGGCGGAGAACGTGCTCACCATGCACCCAAAGGTTGGCGATGTCGCCGTATTCGGTGTCCCCAACGAGGACTTCGGCGAGGAGGTCAAAGCCGTGGTGCAGCCGGTCTCGTGGGCCGATGTCGATACCGACGAAAAGAAGCGAGCTCTGGAACTGGAGCTCATTGCCTTCTGCAAGGAGCAGTTGGCCGGACTCAAGTGCCCCCGCAGTATTGACTTCGAGGCCGAACTACCCAGACATCCGACCGGCAAGCTCTACAAGCGGTTGCTCCGTGACCGGTACTGGGTCGGACGAACCTCGAAGTTGGTCTAATCGGGTCTAATCGACGTTCGATCCGGTTCGATCCGGTTCAATCGCAAAGGCGCCGGAGTAGCGACGTTCGCCGTGTAAACACGAAGGCCGATGTCGACGCTCTCCCTTGCACCCTTCGCGAAGCGGTCCGAGCGACTGCGAACGTCGACGATCCGCGAGCTGCTCAAGCTCACCGAATCTCGCGACATTCTGAGCCTGGCGGGCGGCCTGCCCAGTCCGGATTCATTCCCCATGCTGGAGCTCCGCCGCGAGGCCGACCGGCTGTTCATCATCGAGGACGATCCCTATGGGGCCATACGATTTCGGGGCGACGATGTTTCCCCTATTGCGTTGTTCACCGATCGCTCGACCGTAGGAGTACAACCATGACCACCAACCGCACCGTCCACCGTCTCCTCGTCGTCACGGCCCACCCCGATGACGTCGACTTCGGCGCGGCGGGCACCATCGCCACGCTCACCGACGCCGGGGTTGAGGTCGGCTACTGCATCGTCACCGACGGCGACGCAGGCGGATTCGATCCGGAGATTGCTCGTAGCGAGATTCCTCGCATCAGACGGGACGAGCAAACGGCGGCCGCCAAAGAACTCGGCGTCGACGATCTCCGCTTCCTCGGCTATCCCGATGGCGCGCTGGTTGCGTCACTCGATTTGCGTCGCGACATCTCCCGCGAGATCCGTCGCTTTCGACCCGACGTGGTGATGTGCCAGAACCCGGAGCGCGACTTCAACCGCATCCACAGTTCACATCCCGACCATCTCGCCGCAGGCGACGCCGCCATCAGCGCCGTGTACCCCGATGCCCGC
>JAYSTV010000313.1:0-3157 GCA_043719425.1 Acidimicrobiia bacterium
CGACCATTTGCACCAGCAGTATGGGCCGGTTGTTTGACGCCATCGCCGCGATTCTCGGATTGCGGGACCGTGTCTCTTACGAGGGGCAGGCGGCGACCCAGTTGGAGCAGGCTGCGCAGAGGGCCGCGGCGCGACCCTCCACGTCGCTCGCCCCGGTCAGCCTCCGCAACTCCGGTGGCGTCACGTTGGTCGATCCGTCCGCATTCCTGCGATCGCTGGTCGAGCGTCAACGAGGGGGAGTCGCGGTGACAGATCTTGCCTGGTCCGCCCACCGGTGCCTGGCCGACGCATCCATCGCCCTCGCGACTACTTCGTGCGAACGCTCTGGGCTCAGCACGGTAGTGCTGAGCGGAGGCGTCTTCCAGAACGCGTTGCTCACGTCGATGGTTCGTTGTGGGTTGGAAACACGCGGGATTGCTGTGCTGACCCATGAACTTGTCCCCACCAACGACGGGGGCATCAGCCTTGGTCAGGTCGCCATCGGCCGGGCTCGTCTGGCGTCGTTGCGATGACTTCTCCGATCGCCATCGGGTCTCCGGTCCGAAAAATTGCCTGGCGGCGGCAGCAGCAGCACTCGTGCGACGATGGTCGGTGATGAAGATCGTGATCGGAAGTGACCACGCCGGCTTTGCCCTGAAGCAGATACTGGTGGCGCACCTCGTCGCCGGCGGCCACGAGGTCGATGACGTGGGCACGAACTCGCTGGAGCCGGTCGATTACCCGCCGATCTGTGCTGAGGTCGGACGGCGAGTGGTGGACGGGCTCGGGGAACGGGGGATCGTGCTTGGCGGGTCAGGTCAGGGCGAGCAGATCGCCGCCAACAAGGTCAACGGCGTCCGGGCCGCCCTGTGCAACGACCTCTACACGGCACGGTTGTCGCGTCAGCACAACGACGCCAACGTGCTCTCGATCGGGGCCCGCATCGTTGCCTCACAACTCGCCTGTGAGATCCTCGATCTCTGGTTGGCGACAGCCTTCGACGGGGGCCGCCACGAGGTCCGTGTGGCCCAGCTGCGCGACATCGAGGCGGAGCAGCGCACGACCTGATCCCCGTCCCTGCCGACGAGGCAGGGTCGCGGATCACCGACTACTACTCACCGACCACCCGCACTCGACTCACGCCCAGAACCACGAGGCACATCACGCCGATCTGGAAGGCCAGTACGAGCCATGACGCCGACCGATGCGTCCAACCGAGGCGGTCAGCAACGTTGTTGAGCGTGCCGTTCGTGCCGGCGGTGATTGCGCCGACGAGCGATCCGCCGAGCTGCGTGGCTGACGTGGCGGCGCCGATGCGTTCTGGCGGGGTTGACCGGTACATTGCTTCGGTCACGGCATTGAACGCCGTGCCCATGCCAAGGCCGGCGACAACCCAGCCGACAAGGGCCAGCGGAATCGGTGCACCGGACACGACGAGAACCCCGGCGACCACTACCCCCAACGCGAATACCAACGCCGACATTGTGCGAACCGATGGACGAAGCCACCACCATGCGCGCTTACTTTGTAGCCAGGCACCGGTGGACCACGAGATCGTCCCACCGGAAAGGAACAGACCTCCAACGAACGCACTCATTCCTCGCACGTCGTCGAGGACCCGGGGGAAGAACGATTCAATGCCGATAAAGCCGCCGAGAAGGAGTGAGAACGCGAGCACGATGCTGGGGAGTCCGCGCCGCGCCCGAATTGTCCCGCCAGGAAACAACACCCGACCGGCGAATGCGCACATGGCGAGACCAATCGCGCCAGCGACAACGCCGCGCCAGACAACACGCGAACCCAGACCGACAATGATCCCGGCCCCGCCGGCGGTCACCAGCACAGCAGCAACGACGCGGTCACGACCCGTAGCGGTGACGAACCGCTCGGGCGGGAGATCGTCGACCAGATCGCCGGGCGCGGCCGCCACTGGCGCCGTCGTCAACGCTGGGAGCACCAACCAGGCCACCACGGCGAGGACCGGCACGAGTGCGCCGAACACGAGGCGCCACGACACGTGCTCGGCCACCGGTCCGGCGATGGCGGGACCGATCAACGCCGGCATGATCCACGCCGTCTGCGTGGCGGCGATCATACGTGGACGTACGGATTCGTCATAGGCCGTGCCGATCACGGCGAAGTTCAACATCAACGCCGCACCCGAGCCGGCGCCGGCCACCGCTCGACCGATCACCACGACCGTCATCGTCGACGCTGTAGTTCCGAGCACGAGACCGGCGGCGAACAACACCAGCGCCGCGGCCATCGGCCGACGCGAGCCGATGCGGTCGGCCGCCGTTCCGGCCAACACCGTGCCCAGAAGTTGTCCCAGCAGGAAAGCGGAGAACGCCCACCCGTAGAGGGACTTGCCACCCAACGCATCGGACACCACCGGGAGTGCGGTGGCGATACCGAGGCTCTCGAAGCCAATGATGCTGATGCCGAGCAGGATCCCGACAGTCAGCCGGTCAAAGCGAAGCGCAACCTTCGTCGAAAGCGAGTTCACATGCGCGCTTATGAGCGCGACAGCAGTCTGCGATTTTTGCTCTGCTTGACCATCGGGCGGAGTCTCACGAGCGCGACAGCATCCGTCGGTTTTTGAATTTGGACTTCACATAATCCTTGTTCATCAGCGCAATCCAGTCGATCGAGATCGACTTGGGGCATGCCTCCTGGCACTCTCCGTGATTGGTGCACGAGCCGAAGAATCGCTCCATCGTGTCGACCATGGCTTCGGTGCGTCGGTACCGTTCGCTCTGCCCCTGCGGAAGCAGGTTCATGTGGGCGAGCTTGGCGGCCGTGAACAACGATGCCGCACCGTTCGGGCAGGCGGCAACACAGGCGCCACAGCCAATGCAGGCGGCGGCGTCCATGGCGGCGTCGGCCACCGGCTTGGGGATCGGGATGAGGTTGCCGTCGGGAGCGCCACCGGCCGCCACGGTGATGTAGCCACCGGACTCGACGATGCGATCAAAGGCGGCGCGGTCGACCATGAGGTCTTTGATGACGGGGAATGCTGTGGCCCGCCACGGCTCAATGGTGATGATCTCACCGTCGTGGTACTGACGCATATGGAGCTGGCAAGTTGCGGTGCCCTTCTGCGGTCCGTGCGGGGTGCCATCGATCATCAGCGAGCAGGTGCCGCAGATACCTTCACGACAGTCGTGGTCGAACGTGA
>JAYSTV010000314.1:0-7661 GCA_043719425.1 Acidimicrobiia bacterium
GCGTCGGGGGCGAGCGCCACGTCGTCGTGACAGAACAGAAAGTACGCGGCGCCCTGCACCATCTCGCCGACCACGTTCGCGGCGGCGCCATAGCCGACCGGTTGATCGAACCTGCGAACGTAGGCACCGGGGGCGACGGCGGCCACGCGATCGAACACGGCCGTGTCGGAGCCGTCGTCGATGACCAGGATCGAGAGCGAGGTGTGGTCCTGCGTGGCCAGCGAGGCGAGGGTGTCGTCGAGCGCGACGTCGGGATTGCGAGTGACGACGACTGCGACCACGGTGGCGGCCGCCGCATCAAACGGCGCAACGGCCGAGTCGAAGTCGGAGCTCTGGTCGTCGGCCAGATCGAGATCTCCGGGGGCCTCCATTGCCCGGTCCACCGTAGTTCTGGCCAGCGCCCTCGGGAGGTACTTCCCTCGTCATCGGTGAACCACGAGCGACGAAGGTCACCCTTGCGAGTTAGCGTTTTGCTTGCAATAGTTAGCAGTTGTCGGTATTGTGATCTCCATGTTCGAAACCCCCGCACTCGATATCCAAGAACTCCGCTCCGTGCTGACCGATGCCGGCCACACCGTTGTCGGACTCGCCACCATGGCCGCCAAGAAGGCCAACGACGTTCGCCTCGACGTGAGCGACCGCTACGAGGAGCAGACCGCTGACTTTCGCAGCAACCTCCTCACCGTCGTGGAGAAGCTGGCCGATGTCCGCACCAAGGTCGAAGCCCGCGTTGAGCCCATCGTCGAATCACTCACCGACCGCCTGCCGGCGCCGGCCCGCAAGGTCGTCGAGACGATGACCGAGTCGGTCAAAGACGCTCAGAGCAAGGCCCACCGCATGGTCGTCGACGCCCTCACCGTCGACGCCCCCAAGGCCACCGCTCCGGCTGCGACCAAGCCCGCCGTCCGCAAGCCGGCAGCCAAGAAGGTTGCCGTCAAGAAGCCGGTAGCCAAGGCCACCAAGGCCACCAAAATCGTCGCCGCCAAGGCCACGAAAGCCACGAAGACTGCGGCCAAGAAGACTGTCGCCAAAAAGGCCGTCCGCAAGGCTGCCTGAGTTTCGCGTTCGCGCACAAAACACCAACGAGCCTCCCTTCGGGGAGGCTCGTTTTGCGTTTCGGGCTCGTTTTTCGCTTCGGCTGCTAGCGCGTCGCCGCCGAAGCCTTCCCTCGCCACTCGTTGAGCACCGACCGAAGTACGTCATCCAGATCGGCGGTTGGACTCCAGCCGGTCGCGGTGCGTAGACGGGCGCTACTGCCGCACTGCACGGCGACATCGCTTGGCCGCAGCCGATCTTCGTCGAGCTCGATGGTGAGCGGCACGACGGACATCGCCACCATCGTGTCGACGAGTTCACGCATGGACAGCGTGGAGTCACTACACACGTTGTAGGTCGCGCCGTCCACGCCCCGCTCAGCCATCATGCGATACGCACGCACCACGTCGGTCACCGACGTCATATCTCGGCGGGCGTCGAGATTGCCGAGACGAATCACCGCCGAACGGTCGCGCTCGGCAATGGCAATTTGGCGGGCCACCGCGGGGAGGATGAACCCAGGGCTCTGACCGAGGCCGAGGTGGTTGAACGGTCGGGCGATGATGACTCGCTGACCGTGCGCACGATGGGCAAACGTGGCGGCAAGTTCGGCAGCGATCTTCGAGGCGCCGTAGGGCGACGACGCCATCGGCACCCGCCCTTCGGTGATCGGCAATTCGTCCGCCGGCACATTGCCGTAGACCTCGGCGGAGGAAATCACGATGATGCGCGCGTCGGGAGCGTGCTGGCGTGCTGCCTCCAGGATGTTCACCGTGCCGAGGGTGTTTACCGACCAGGTAAGGGCTGCGTCGGTCCACGAACGGCCGACATCGGCCTGACCAGCGAGGTGATAAATGATCTCCGGCGGTCCATCGGGAACGGAGGCGAGTGCTTCGGCGAGGGCCCCCGGATCGGTGACATCGGCGAGCGGAGCGGTGACCTCGTCGCCGCACTCCGCCAAATGGGTCAGCAGGTGCAAGCCCACAAAACCGCTTCCACCGGTGACGAACGATCGCATGCCCGGCCCACCGTAGTGGCGTGCTCGCTCAGGTTCAGATCAGCGGTAGCGGCGATAGAGCGCGGCGTGGCGGTCCACGCAGTGCCTCACGTCGAACTGCTGGGCCACGGCGAGGCGCGCCTGGCGGGTGGGACCCCCTCCCGAAAGGGCGGTGGCCAGGCCGGCGGCGATCGATGTCGCGTCGCGCGGATCAACGGTGATCACCCCGGCACCGGCGAGGCGCTCCATAACCGACCCGGCGCTGGTCACGACGGGGACACCCGTCGCCAGCGCTTCCACCACGGGCAGGCCAAAGCCTTCGGCCAGTGATGGATAGGCCACCACGGCGGCCCGACGAAGCAGGGCCGGAACGGCGTCGTCGCGAATCGGCCCGAGGTGATGGACCCGAACGCCCACGGGGGCGGGCAGGGCCTCGCGCTCGCCCGGCCACGCTCCGCCCACGAGGACCATGTCGGGGTCGCTAAGGCCATCGGAGCGGAGTCGGGCGACGGCGTGGAGGAGTTGGGCCACGTTCTTGCGGGGCTCGATCGTGCCGAGGTGCATCACATACGGACGGGTGAGTGCGAACTCCGCCAGGATCGCGTCGTCATGGCCTTCATGAGGCTCGGTAGGCACGAAGCGGGCGAGATCGATGCCGTGCGGAATCACTTCGATCGGTACCCGAACATCCACCAACCGCACGAGATCTTCGGCCGTCGATTCGCTCACACAAATCAGATGATCAGCGCGCATAGCAGCTACTTCAATGGCCCGGCGGAAGAAGGCCCGCTTGATCGTCGTGTGGTCAGCCGGGCGAGTGAAGAACGTGAGGTCGTGAATCGTGACGAGTCGGGCGACGTCGGCTTTGCGGGGTCGCTCGGGCATTGTGTAGTGGAGGCTGTGCAGCACCCGGGCATTCGGCAGTTGTCGCTTCAGCGTCTTCAGTAGCGACGTCTGTTCCCAGGCGAGGCGCACCGGTCGTCGGGCCGGGACCACATCGAGTGTGCGCCGCCCGTCCCAGCTGGCCGTCGGTTGATCACGTCGGGTAAGGCACCAGGGATCCACCTGGGCCTCAGGTAGGTGGCGGGAAAGTAAGTGCGCATAGCTATGCCCACCGCCGGCGACCGGGTGTACCGCCGAAACATCGAGCACGACGTCACCCGGCGGAGTGCTCACCACAGCGTCCGCCAAACCGCCAGGTGTCGCTCGGCGACCGCCCCCCACGTTCGCGACGCGGTCCAGTCCACTCCCTCTTGTGTCAGTCGACGACGCGTATCTTCGTTCGTAAGCACGCGTATGAGTGCTTCAGCGATACTGCCCTCATCAGTCGGATCGATGAGGACAGCGGGTGACGGACTCAACGCGTCAGTGATCGAGGGTAGAGGCGAGCAAATGACAGGTACCCCGGCCCGCAATGCTTCGAGCGGCGGGAGACCAAAGCCTTCGGCCAACGACGGGTAGACGAACGCCGTGGCGCGCGCATAGAGATCGGCGAGCCGCTCATCGCTCACCCACCCAAGCGCCTCGACGCCCTTCGGCACGTCGGCGGGTAGGCCCGGTGCACCGCGCCACGAGTCGCTGCCCACCAGCTGCAACCTCGTTCCGTTTGGCAAACTGGACCTCGCCTGGGCAAACGCGGCGAGCAATCTCGCCAGGTTCTTACGAGGCTCGATAGTGCCCACGGAAAGCAGGATCGGTGGACCATCAGGGCGTCGCGGACGGAGTGGCAGGTGATCGCAACCCTCGCCGGTCACCACAATTTTGGCCCGGTCGATCCCGGTGGCGGCGAGCGCATCAGCGACGGGAATCGAGGGCACGAGCAACCGGCTGGCGATCTTCGCCGCACGTTCGAGGCCCCGGTCGTGAAACGCCGCGCCGCGCTTGTTCAACGATTGCTGCGCGTCGTCTCGCCAGAGAAGGTCGTGGATGAACACCGTTGTCGGGCGCTTCGGAATCACGGGAGGAAAGGCGAACGACGTGGCGTGGAGGAGGTCGACGCGAGCGAACGTCGGCAATCCCAGCGCCCAGAGGCGTGACGTTATCTCCGTCGGAAGATGCCCGCTGATGGTGTTCAGCGCGATCTCGCTGCTGTTCATCAGGGTTCGATGCAGCGACGATGTATAGCGTCCGATGCCTCCGGGGGTTGGCCGCCGAAGTTGCTCCGTCACGAGGCCGACGCGCTTCACCCTCGCTCCTCATGCAGGGCCTGGTAGACGGCGAGGAATTCGTCGGCACAGCGCTTCCAGGCAAAGCTTGCGGCCCGAGCACGACCGAATGAGACAAGCTCGTTCCGCCAAAGTTCATCCGTATGTGCACGTAGTATCGCCGACGCAAGTTCGGAATGGTTGCCCACGTTCACGAACGACGCAGCATCACCCAGCACTTCGGGAAGTGATCCTGCTTTGGTAGCCACGACCGGGACTCCGGCCGCCATGGCCTCAAGCGGCGGGAAGCCGAAGCCTTCGTAGATCGACGGATAGGCCAGAACTCTCGCTCCGCTCACCAGCCGGTCGCGTTCGGCGTCGTCAACATCACGGCGTCGATCGATGCGCGATTGCACGGAAGCCGGAAGGGCAAGGAGTGCAGCGTCGTAGGCGGCCGTCCCCCATCCGTCACTACCGGCCACGACCAACCGCAGATCAGGATCTTGGGCGGCGACTTCGGCAAAGGCACGAAGCAGGGCGGGATGGTCCTTGCGCGGCTCGATCGTGCCCAACACAAGCACATACGGCGGGGCATCGCCGCGCCTTGCTGTCTCGGCTGTCTCGGCTGTCTCGGCTGTCTCGGTTGTCTCGGCTGTCTCGGCTGTCTCGGTCGGCAACCGCCGGCCGGGGATACCCGGAGCGACCACGTGGACTCGACCCGGATCGCACCGTGACCACTGGATCACTTCGTCGGCGACGAAACGCGAGTCGCAGTGCACATGGGCTCCCCGGCGAATCGCCCGAAGGACCAACGCGGGGAACTGGCGGGTATCGCTCGTGCACAGCTCGGGGTAGTGAACGGCAGTGAGATCGTGCACGCTCAGGAGCCGAGCCGCGCGCTTCGTCGGCGGCACGACGTAGTTCGTTCCGTGGACGACGTCGACCGCACCCGTCCACCACTCGACCGGCGGCCAGTCGAGGCGTTTCCACAGCTCACGCATCGGCCGCGCTGGCAGCGGCCGCGCGCCAAGCGCTCGCCCGCGCCACGTCATTTCCAACCCGACGATTTGGATTCGCTGCGCTTCATGTCGCAGCGCGTCAACGAGGCCGACGGTGAACTGACCGATGCCCGACCGGGGCCCGAGGAGCGGCGTCGTATCGATGGCCACCCGCAACACGCTCATCGACCGTAGTGCTCACGAGACCCGCAGCAGCGTGCAGCATCAACCGAAAACGAAGCGGACCACTACATTCTTGGCCATGGGGACGGTCGGCATCGGCGTGGTCGTGGTCACCTACGAGACACCGCCGGACCTGCTCGCTCGTTGCCTCGAATCAATCGAGGCGTCACAGATGGGCGCGGCGGCAAAGGTCGTCGACGTGGTCGTTGTCGACAGCGCCTCGGCGATAGCGCCTCACGTGCCGCCGGGAACGCGCCTGCTGCGGCGGTCGACCAACGGTGGTTTTGCGGCCGGGGTGAACGACGGCATCGCCTCGCTGAATTCGAACTGCTCGCTCGTGTTCCTACTGAACCCCGACGCCACGACTGAGCCCGACGCGATTCAGCGGTGTGCCGAACGGCTGGCGAGTTCTGGAGCCGACACTGTGGCGGTCGCCGCCAAAATGGTGTTGGTGGCCGAACGCGGCGCCGAAGGTCATGCCGCGGGTCGCTCGGTCGCGACCATCGACGCCGTCGGTATCGGCGTCAACGATCGTGGCGAGGCGGCCAACCGCGGCCTGGGTCAGCCCGATCTCGGTCAGTACGACACGTCCGAAGACGTGTTCGGAGCATGTTTCGGCGCCGCCCTCATCCGCCGAAGCGCATTTGCCCCGAGCGCCGTTGGGCCGGTCGATGATCGTCTGTTCCTCTATTACGAAGACGTGGCATGGTGCTGGTCGGCGCAGTTGCTCGGCTACCGGATTGTGACCGAACCGACGGCCGTGGTCCATCACGTGATGTCCGCCGGCGTCGTGCGCGAGCGGCCCTACGCGTTCAAGTTCGAGCATACCGAGAGAAACCTTTTGCTCTGTGCGCTTATGTTTTTCGAACCGCGGCACGCATTGGCCGTCGTCGGTCGGCGCACGCTCGGTCTGCTTCGCGGTTCGCTGCTCGGTCGCCACTATCCAATGGCCGGCCTTCGAGCACTCGTTGGCGTGGCCCGGCTGCTTCCCCATGTGACGCGCGTTCGCCGTCGTATCACCGCTCGACGAACACGTACCGATGCAGCGATCATCGCCTACCGGGCGAACGAGCCGATCTTCTTCAACTCGGTCACGTACACCGTCGACGACCCGTTCGCCGCCGAAGCCTTTGCTCGTCGCCGCCTCGCACTCAGGTCACGACCGTGAGCGACCCGACTATTCGGTGCCCGAAGCACATGGTCTACGGACCGTGTGCCGATGTCGGTACCGACGGATCCTGCGAGGTGCCGACCGCGTCGGGCGGACCGGGAGCATGCACCTTCCTGCACGTGGCCCCACGGTTCGGTTCGGGCAACATGGCGATAGCAAAGCCACCGTCGATGCCATGCGCACCCCTCATCCTCAGCGAGCTGCCGGAGAACGAGAACTCCTCCGCCGAGTTCAGCCGCACCGCCCGACGATTGGTCGACTCGGTCGACGCCGTCTTGTTCGGTGACGCCAACTGGATGCGTGTGCGCTTCCCGCCGTCGTATCGGGCCCGCCTCCTCCACGACGTCGGCCTGGGTGCCTGGCCGGGCCTCAACGCCCGCGACCGGAACCGGGTCGCCCTCGAAGCAGAGCTCGCGGCGTTGGCCGATCTCGGTGTCGCGGGCGTGCATTGCGTGACCGGCAACCACACGCACAGCGGCCATCGACCCGATGCCGCGCCGGTCTTCGACCTCGATTCGACCAGGCTCACCGAGCTCGCTGCGTCGTATGGCCATCGCATCTCGGTCGCCGCCTCGCCGCATACCCCGCCCACGCACCTCCGGGCGGCCCGAACCGCCGGCAAGGCGGCCGCCGGGGCCACGGTTTGCATGGTCGATCAACCTTCGACCGCGGCCGAACTCGCACGCTTCATCGCCGAGACACGAGCGCACGGTGCTGCGGACCTGGGCTTCGTGCCCGTGGTCTCCGTCGTTTTCGAGCGCGACGATTTCGTCCGTTGGTCGCAGTATCCCAATGCGCGCATACCTTCGGGATGGGCCGAGCGGATCGCCGACGCCAACGACGTAGCTGCCACCGGGGCGGAGTTAGCCATGGAGTTGACCGAGTCGCTGCTCCGCGTCGATGGCACAGTTGGCGTGCTGCTCGCCTCAACGGCCTCGCCGGATCAGTGCGACCGCGTGGCCGACACGTTCGCGGCCTTGGCGGTCGACCTTCGACAGCGAACTAGCGCTTCGAGATCTGTTGCTTCCACTCGCCCGGCAGGATGAGCACGCCTTCGGCTTCCACGAATGCGCCAGGCGCCGTTTCGAAGCGCACGGCGTTCTGCCACCAGTCAAAGGTCTGGGTGTAGTTGA
>JAYSTV010000315.1:0-7657 GCA_043719425.1 Acidimicrobiia bacterium
GGGTCCGCGTGGTTGGTTCCTTGTCCGATTAGACGCCTGGTCTTCCGTGAAGAGTGAGGCCTGGCCGCATAGCAAGGGGAAGTGTTGAAGTGATTTATGTCGTCGAAATCTTGCAGCATTGGTATGCGTGCAGATCGATTTCGGGTTTTGGGTTCGTGGCTCGACCCGGTCATCGGGACAACGCTCGCGGCGTACGTACACCCAGCGGGTGATTATCTGTGAGGAAAGATTCGCCGCCGCTCGCCGCGCTGGTCGGTGTTCGGTTCGAAGCGCTGGGTCGGGCAGGCTGTTGGGCATGGCCAAACAACGTGCCCGTCGCGGCGAACCGCCGTTGCCGTCAGCGACCGTGATTGTGCGCGGCGATCTGCTTGATCCTGAAATGTTGGCCGAATCGGCAGAACGGAGCTTTCAGGTGTACGGCTTCTACGGCATCTCCGTGTTCGCAGAGACCGATGAGGTGGCGTGGGTCGACCTCGCCGAGACCCGGTTCAAGTCGGCGGCGTGGATTGTGTTGTTCACCGCCGGCGACCTCGCCGACGCCGGGGTTGAGTTGTGGGATACCGGGATGGCGCCGCACTACGACGTGGTCCACGAGCACCGTGACGAGCTGGTGGCGCGTATGCTGGGAACCGTGCACCGGGTGGTGCCCAACCCTCACTTCGAGCCAGGGAGGTGACCGCAATGCCAACCATTGACCTTCGAGCTGACCTGAACGCCGAGGACGACCAGGGCCGCTGGTGGACCCTGCTGACCGACGCCGCCGACCCAGCCCAGATCGTCCCCGGCTCCGTGGTGATTGCGGGTACCGAGCGGTTCTGGTCCGTGGTTCGGATCGATCAAGTCGACGCTGACGGTCAAGTGCACTTCGTGCCGGTTGCGGCCGACGACCCTGCGGCCGCCGCAGTCTTGGCCCGCGGCGCGGCCTGAAGCTTCGTACGCCGTATCCTCGAGGAGCGGCAGAGCGACCGCTCCTATTGGTGGCGAGCCCCGATGTCCGTGGGCGCGAGACAAGCCTGGTCGAGCAAGTCGTCGAGCCCTTCCAGATCGCGGTGACCCGAGTTGATGTTCACGCGGTGAGCGACCTCGATTCCATACCGACACCAAGTTCGACTACGTGAACATCTGTGGACACGCCACAAGCGGAGCTTCGGCGGCAACGATAGGCATACGGACCGTAAGGTCGATGTCGAGTGGCCAGCGCTGAGCGAAGCGAAGCGATCTGTATGAAGTTGGCTACCGAAGCGGTGGTCTTCCTGGCATGTTGTCGCGGCGGCTTGAACCAGGTTACCTTCGACATCTTCATCGGCTCGCTCACAGCAGCGACGGTTGCGCCAAACTCTCCTCATGACTGCTCCCGACACTGCTGCGCCGACCGTTGTCCTCGTTCATGGTGCCTGGCACGGCGCCTGGTGTTGGAACAAGGAGGTCGCCGCCCTTGAAGCGCACGGTTTGTCGGTGGTCGCTCCTGACATGCCCGGCCATGGCGCTGATCCCGGCGCCCTCAGTGATCTCGCCGCCGATGCTCAACGGTTGCGTGAGGTCGTGGCAACGATCGACGGGCCGGTGATGCTGGTGGGTCATTCCTACGGTGGACTCATCATCAGCGAGGCGGCGAGCGACGCCGCCACTGCGGCGAAGGTGGCCCGACTGGTGTACATCTGCGCAATTGCCACGGCACCGGGCCAGACGTTCTTCGGTGTGCCGGCCGATCATTCGCGCTCGCTGCTTGGCCCGTTGATTCGTCAGGGCGACGACGGCCTCTCGACGATCGACACCTCGGACATGGCCGCGGCCAAGGAAGCGTTTTACGGCGACTGCTCCGACGACGACGTGGCGTTCGCGGCCGCCCATTTGTGCGCGCAGCCCATGGGCAACATGGCGAGCGCCATCAGCGGTGATCCGTTGGCGGAGGTCCCGGGCACGTATATCCGCTGCACCGAAGACCGCACGATCCCGATCGACGTGCAAGACGCCCTGATCGCGTCGGTGCGCAGTGCCGCGCCGACGTTCGAAACGATCACGCTCGCGGCCAGCCACTCGCCCTTCCTCTCGATGCCGACCGAACTCGCCGCTCACCTCGCCGAACTGGCGCGCCGCTGACGCTTCGCGCTGGCTCGCGGGCGCACGCCCAGCGCACGGCCGCGAGGGAGGTAAGGGGCCGACGGGGCGTGGGCGGATGCCCAGCTCCACGGGGTGCACTCGATGACGTCGAGCAGCACGATGCCGATGGCCGACAGTGCGCAGGCGAACTCCGCCCACGCATGCACGGTGGCGGCTTCGACGGCCAGGCGTTCGCTGGTGTCCATGGTGGTGTCGCCGAAGTCGAACGGCTCGTCGGGCACCATGGCCTCGGCGCTCAACACGCCGAGGATCACCGAGCGGACCGAGTGATCCTGCAGCTCGGCGAGCAGCCGCACGACTGGCTCGAACTCGTTGCGCGGTGCGTCGTTGATGGCGATCCCGACAATCGGCCGATGCTCGTGGTCGAGCAGCAAAAGCGCGATGCCTCGCGACATGGGTCGCAAAATGGGCAGAATCTCGGCCGCCGCATCGTGCGGCGTATCGATCGCCGCGGCGGACGCTGGAGTGCTGTGCTGAGCCATGGAATGGCTCCTTCCCGGTTGGGCGCGCCGGGACGGACTCGAAGGAGCCAGCCTGCGGCGACGTTCACCGGGGAAGTGACCATCTCAGTGTGTCGGAGGGGGTGTGACAGGCCTCAGCGGGCATGGCGCCCGCGGGCTGGTTCCAGCGGCGCAGGAGCTGGAGCCGGCACTCAGTTGATGGCCGCCATGGCCAAGATCTTTGCGTCGATCCCGGTCTGGCGACGAAGCTCGTTCTCCATCTCGGCGCGGAGTCCGTCGGCGTCGACGAAGAGATCCCACGCCGCTCCCTCGGCCCGTTCGGTCGGCTCCGCGGTAATCATGCGCGCATAGCGAAAGCGGTCCCGCGGCGAGGGATGGGAATCAAACATCGTTGTCGGTCGATCGAGTTCCGCCTGGGCCCTTGCTTCGAGTGACACAAGATCGGCGTCGCTCAACTGCGACTCGTCGTAGAACGACGCGGCGAGTCCAAGATTGCGCCCGCTGTGCACGGCACGATTGGCGAGCTCGCCGAACACCACACCGTTGCAGACAACTTGGGTGAGGCCTTCCTCGAAGGCTTCCGCCCCGAAAGCGCGCACGGCAACTCGGTCAGCCATGACCTCCTGGAACCGGACCGCAGCGTTCGTCACTCGGTGATGCACCTTCCAGTGAAGATTCAAGAGTCGACTCACGACGAGGGCGTAGAGACCGTTCGGCAACGACGAGCACAGGTGACGCATGTGATTGCTTACCCGGGTGGCCGACCAACCGGACCTCGTGTCGCCACCACGAAGATGCCCGAGCTCATGAGCGAGCACCGCGAGAAACCCCTGTTGTTCGAGATCGGCCAGGGCGGCTGCGCCGATCGTAAGTACACGGACGGGACCGCGTTTTTCGAACCGCTCGTGAACTGATACCGAAGCCTGGGGAACCATCCGCACTTCGTCCGGTGGCGGTGTGTCGACGATCGCACTTACCCGCTTCAGCGCGGCGAACAGCGCTGGCGCTTCCTCCGTCGTGATCAAGCGAGACGTTTCCGGAACGGTCTTTGGGAAGAGCCGATGCCAGCCTCGAAGAACCAAAACTTTGACCGTTTTGGCAAAGCCCATGATGGTTCCCTGCACTTCGCCGAATGCCAGTCGGCGGCCGGCGAGCATGAGAAGAACAAATCCGATTCCCACCACGAGGCCTAGAACCACGATCACGGGAAGCATGAGCGTGTAGAGGACTCCGGCGAGGCGGACGATCACCCGGTAGGCAAAACGATTCTTGTGTTCGCCGGTGAGATCGTCGCCGATGGGCTGTTCCAACCAGGCGAGCGTGCGCTTCGTTTGGATCTGACCGATGGCCAGAAGGACGGAGACCAGGAGCGCGATGATGCCGATGGCGATGGCGAGTCCGGCGGCAAACGTGACTAGTGGCGACGTTGGCGTTGGTTTGCGGACCAGGCCGTGAGCGGCAAGGGTCGCGTCGGACGCGCCGAGGCTGAAGGCGCGGTCGATGGTGGCACCGGCCTCGGCTCTCTGGCCGGCAGCAATCTCGGCGCGACCGAGCTCAATGAGACGATCGACGTCGTTCGGTGCCCGTTGGACGAACGACTGGGTGAGAGCGAGCATGTTTCCGTACTCGCGCAGCCATTCGTAGATGCCTGCGCCGACGAGGTCGTATTGGTCAAGGAGGTCGCGATCACCGGCCACGAGTAGCAACGGTTGCGCCTCGGCCATGTTGGTCCGTGCCGTTTGCAGGAGGGCCTGTTGCTGTGGGCTGAGTTTCTCCAAGGAATTGCGTCCGACCTTTGTGGCGTCGGCCAGGCTGAGGACCACGGTGCCGTAGGTCAGTAGGTTCAACCCCGAGCGGTCACGTTGGACGGCGTTCTCGACCAAGCCGCGAGCGTCGTCAAACCGGCCCTGCCCGAGCCGGACCCAAGCGAAGCGACGCAACACATCGGGTTGCTGCCCGCTCAGCTCGGCGGCGATGGCGTACTTATCGGCGGCACCGGTCAGGTCGCCGTCGTCCATGAGCCGCGTTGCCTCTACGAACGGGGCAACGGCCTGGGGGGCGGCCGCATTCACCCGGTCGAGAACCGGTTGTTCCTCAGTGGCCGGGCGCGACGGAGCCGTGGTGCTCGGCGCGACGACGGTCGTGTCGGCCTGCGCAACGACGGGCCCGACCGACACCGCCGAGAGCACGAAGGAGGCTGCGATCACGCGGCGAAGCCGCTCTGGGTGCTGCCGAGGAGAGAGGGAAGAAACCGCCATCACGCCTAAGTATCGACGTGAGTTGTGCGTCGGTTGATCCTCCCAACGACCTATTGCCGGTGGCCTCAGCTGGCGATGGCGGGTGCGTTCACGTGATCACCGATGGCGCCGACGATCACGTCCCAGAGCGGCTCGGGCACGTCGTGCCCCATATCGTCGATCAGGACGAGCTGAGCGCCCGGAACGAGGTCGGCCGTGCGCTCACCTCCCGACGGGGTGATCAGCTGATCGTCACGACCGTGGAGCACGAGCGTGGGAACTTGCATCGCGCGCAGACCATCGGCTCGCGAGCCTGATGCCACGACCGCCGCCAACTGACGCGACGCACCCTGCGGATAGAACGAGCGGTTGTAGCTCTTCGTGGCACGGGCCCGATTGTTCTCGTCGGACGCGTAGCGCTTCGACTGCCACACCTTCCAACGCGACGATGCCTCGATGTAGCCCTCTCGATCCGTCGGCCCGGGGGTAAGCAGCGCCGTCATCGCCTCGGGTGTACCCATGCCGAACTCGATCTCACCCGTCGACGACATGATGGAGATAAGTGTACGTACCTTTGTTGGATGTTCGATGGCGATCGTCTGCGCGACCATGCCGCCGAGCGACGCGCCAACGATGTCGGCCGACTCGATGTCCAGAGCGTCGAGCAGACCAACTGCATCGGCGGCCATGTCGGACAGCGTGTAGGGCGCAATCGCCGCCGCGGCGGGGGCGTCGTTGGCGAACATGGCGGCGGCGATGGCGCCCATGTCGACCATGACGCCGTCGAGTTTGGTGGAGAGCCCGCAGTCGCGATTGTCGAAGCGGATCACCCGTCGACCAAGTCCGGCGAGTCGTTGCACGAACCCGTCGGGCCAGTCGATTATCTGCGCCGTGAACCCCATGATGAGCAGGAGCGCCGGCGCGTCCGCATCACCCGTCACGTCGTACTCGATGGTGATTCCAGAAGGCAGCAGAGTGGAAGGCATGGGCTGAGAGGTTACCGATCGTGAGCTTCTGCCCGGCCGGTAGGTTCGAGGAGATGAACGTGATGAACGACGCAACCTCGCTGCGTCCCGGCCCGAAATTCGTTGGCTGTTTCCATGCTGAGTCCGACCGCGTTGGGGTGGACGTTTGTCGGTGCTCAAGCGGTGCTGTTGGGCGCTCTCGTGTTGTTGCCGGGTGCTGACGACTGGACCAACGCTTCGGTGATCGCCAACGGCGCACGGGGTGTCGAGTTCGGCGGCCTGATTCTTGTTGTCGCAGCCGCGTTGGGCCTGGGGTCGGCACTTACGCCGACGCCGATGCCAAAGGTCAACGCCGGGCTTCGAACCAGCGGGCTCTACCGATTCGTGAGGCACCCGATACTCGGGCGTGCTGCTTTTCGTCGTCGGCGTGGTCGCCGCGTCAGGCAGCATCGCCAAGATCGTGCTTGGCATGGTGACGATCGTGTTCTTCAACGCGAAAGCTCGTTGGGAAGAGCGTCGGCTCAGCTCCGCCTACCCCGGCTACAGCGACTACGCCGCCCGCACCCCACGCTTCGTCCCCCGTCCGCGGTTCCACCGAGCGTGACGGCTATCGCGGCGGAATCGGCGTTTCGTCCTCGGCAAAGAACATGGTGAGCATCGGTTTCGACAACTCGGATTGCGTGTGGCCCGCTGGACGCGGTCGTGGCGAGTGACGGGCCATCTCGAGTAGACCGCCGAAGACTTCGCCCGCCCCGCGCAGGTCAAAAAACGATGAGTTCAGTTCGGCTCAAGCCTCGAAAGCCGCCCAGAGAGAATCGATTGGGGCAACGTCTAGGCGATCGCCGACTGGCGACGTTCGATCGCCCGTGGTGAGGACAATCCCGCGGTGAAAGCGCGGGCCGAGTGCCTCTCGCAGGTAGCGCAAGTGGCGAGTGTCCTCGGCTCGGACGGTGGCGCCGGCTTTGACCTCGACCGCGACAATGCGCCCGTCGCGGCCCTCCAGAATCAAGTCGACTTCTCGACCGTCGCGGTCGCGGAAGTGATACGGGCGTGCGGATGTGTCGGACCAGCCAAGCTGGCGGCACAGCTCGCCGGTAACGAAATTTTCGAGGAGCTGCCCGCCTGCAGCTTCATTGCGACGAAGGGCCGTGGCGCTAAAACCTGCCATGTGGGCGGCGAGTCCTGAGTCGACGAAGTAGAGCTTCTGCTTCTGTGTCGCTCGCGATGTCGCTGACGTTGCCCAACCGTTCAGTCGTTTGATGACAAAGACCTCTTCGAGCAAGGTGAGGTATCGATCGACGGTCGATTTCGGAACCGCAAGTGTTTCGGCAATGTTCTGCACGCTTGTGGTCGTGGCCATGCGGTCGGCGAGGAGAGCGAGAAGGCGAATGAGATCTGGCCTCCGTTGGATCTCCGAAAGCTGGGTGATGTCTCGATCAATGAGGTCGCCAATGTATGCGTCGAAGAATTTCGCCCGCCGACCAGCGGTCCGCTTGGTGGCTTCTGGGTAGCCGCCCATCAAGGCCCGGTCGAGGTAGTCCGATTTCGATGCCGAGGACGCGATGGAAGGAAGGGGATTGTTGGAGAAGAGCAAATCGATGAAGCGCTCCACGCGACCATGCAGTTCACCTTGCGAAAACGGCCAAAGCTCAATCGTCTCGGAACGTCCAATCAGTGAATCAGGAAGACTGCGAAGACCCAAGAGACGCGCAGAACCGGTCAGGAGATACTGGCCAGGTCGATTGTCTTCGTCGACCCGAGCCTTGATCGGCAGAACAAGATCTGGAGCTCGTTGGATCTCGTCGATGACAAGGAGTCCTTCGCTTCTGACGAAACTTTCGGGGTCTTGTTTGGCGGACGCGAGTTCGGTCGG
>JAYSTV010000316.1:0-3152 GCA_043719425.1 Acidimicrobiia bacterium
CCACCGACAAGCACGATGTAGTCGCTACGAATGCCGCGCTCGATCATCGTGTCGATGACCACTTTCATGTACGGCATGGTCGTGGTGAGCAGCGCCGACATCCCCAAGATGTCAGGGTTGTGCTCGGCGCAGGCGGCCAGGTACTTGTCGACGTCGGTATTGATACCGAGGTCGAAGACTTCGAAACCCGCGCCTTCGAGCATCATGGCCACGAGGTTCTTGCCAATGTCGTGAATGTCGCCCTTGACCGTGCCGATGACGACCTTGCCGATCGGCTCGTCACCGTTGGCGGCGAGGATCGGTCGAAGGATCTCCATGCCCGCCTTCATGGCGTTGGCTGAGAGAAGCACTTCCGGGACGAAGAGGATGCCGTCACGGAAGTCGATGCCGACGATGCGCATGCCCTCCACGAGGGCCTCGTCGAGCAGCTTCTGCGCCGACCATCCGCGACCGAGCAGCAGGTTGGTTCCCTCGGCGATCTCGGCGGCCATGCCGTCATAGAGATCGTCGTGCATCTGCGCGACGAGATCCTCGTCGTTCAGGGTGCTCAGGTCGAGATCGTCGTCGTCACTCACGTTTGCTCCGGGGAAGAGGGTTGAAATCCACATCGTGGAACAGTTCCACTCTACGGAAATGATGGTACCAACAGGTTCAGCACAACGCCAGACCCTTCACGACCCTCACGCAGGCCGCCGATAGAACGGCCGATCATCGGGGGCGAGCGGCGTATTCCCAAGAATCAGGTCCGCCGCCTTTTCGGCGAGCATCATCACGGGGGCATAGATATTGCCATTCGTCACGTACCGCATTGACGAAGCGTCAACCACCCGGATCCCGTCGAGTCCGTGAACGCGCAGGGTGAGCGGATCGAGCACGCTCATGTCATCGGTCCCCATCCGGGTCGTACATGAGGGGTGGAGCGCCGTTTCCGCGTCTTTGGCCACCCAGGCGAGGATTTCCTCGTCGGTGTCAACGGACGGCCCCGGTGACGTCTCGCCCCCGTCGAACAGCGCCAGGGCGTCCTGGCTCAGGATGCGGCGGGTGATCCGGATGGCCTCGACCCATTCCCGCCGGTCCTGATCGGTCGAGAGGTAGTTGAACCGCAGCTCCGGCTTCACCGAAACATCGGGCGAGGTGATCCGCACGCTTCCCCGCGAGTCCGAATACATCGGACCGATGTGCACCTGGTACCCGTGCCCGCCCGATGGAGCGGTGCCGTCGTAGCGGACGGCAATCGGCAGGAAGTGGAACATGAGGTTCGGGTAGGCAACATCGTCGTTGGACCGGGCGAACCCACCGCCTTCGAAGTGATTTGTGGCCCCCGGCCCTCGTCGGAACAACCACTGCAGGCCAATGAACGGCCGGCGCCACCGCTGCAGGTTCGGCTGCATCGACACCGGCTGGGTGCAGGCATGTTGGACGTAGACCTCAAGGTGGTCCTGCATGTTCTCGCCCACGCCCGCCAGGTCGTGGAGCACCGGCACACCGGCGGCGCGGAGCACGGAGGCGGGACCCACGCCAGAGACCTGAAGGAGCTGCGGCGAGTTGAACGCGCCGCCGCACAGGATCACTTCGGCGGCGTTCGCCGTGACGTGCTGCCCCCGTCCGTTGCGGTACTCCACACCCACCGCCCTCGTGCCCTCGAACACGATCCGCTGGGCCGTCGCCCGGGTGATCAGCGTGAGGTTCTTGCGGCCGAGCACCGGGTGCAGATAAGCGCGCGCAGCGGAGAGTCGACGGCCGCGTCGCACATTGCGGTCAAAGGGGGCGAACCCCTCCTGGCGGAAGCCGTTCACATCAGTCGTCGACGGAAATCCCGCCTGCCGCGTCGCCACAAAGAACGCCTCGAACAACGGGTTCGTTGCCGGTCCTCGTTCCAGCTCCAACGGTCCGTCGGTCCCGTGCCAATCGTCGGGGGCGGCGAGGCAGTTCTCCATGCGACGGAAGTACGGAAGACAGTGCCCATATGACCACGACTCCATGCCGGGGTCGGCGGCCCATCGCTCGTAGTCGAGCGGATTGCCCCGCTGGAAGATCATCCCGTTGATCGAGCTGGACCCCCCCAGCACTTTGCCGCGAGCGTGGTACACCTTGCGTCCGTTCATGAACGGCTCGGGTTCCGATTCGTACTTCCAGTCGTAGAACCGACTTCCGATCGGGAAGGCCAGCGCCGCCGGCATGTGAATGAACACGTCCCACCGGTAGTCGGGACGACCCGCTTCTAGCACCAGCACGTTGTTTGAGGGATCGGCACTTAGTCGGTTCGCGAGCGCGCAGCCGGCCGAACCACCGCCAACGATGATGAAATCATAGGTACTCATACAAATCTCATGACAGGTTCTTGGAGATTCGTTCGGTGGCGGCAAGAAGCCGAACAACGGTGACGTCGCGTCCATCGCCCGGGAAGCGATACGACGGACCATGAACGTGCACGGCGGCAATCGCTCGACCCTGCCCGTCACGGATGGGCGCCGCCACGGAGCTCAGACCATCGATCAGTTCTTCAACGACCCACGCAATGCCGCTCGAGCGGATCCCGCCAAGGCGAACGCGAAGCGCGCCTGGTTCGGTCATGGTCCGGGCTGTCTGTCGTTCGAGGGGACCCTCAAGATACCGCTCGATGACCTCGGTGTCCGACTCGGCCAAAAGAACGAGACCCGACGACACCAGGTGGGCGGCCAAACGCTCGCCCGTCCAATCACGGACCTGAATCTCGCTCGGCGCGCTGACCTGATCGAGGTAGAGCGCTTGACCGTGCTCCAGAACAGAAAGCCCGGCCGCCTCGCCGGTGCCGTGGGAAAGCTCGACCAGATGCGGGCGGGCGACATCGATCAGTCGGCGTGTCGGTTGCGCCGACCCGGCCAGCGAGTGCAGATACTGTCCGAGCCGGTAGCCGCCGCCGGGTCCCGATTGCTCGACCACGCCCAGCTCGACGAGCGTGACAAGCAACCGCGACACCGTGCTCTTCGGTAGGTCGACGCGCTCGGCGATTTCGGAGACGCCCGCCGGTCCGCCGGCGAGGCAGCCGATGACCGCGAACGCCCGCTCAACGGACTGGACGGCACTCATGTGGTCACCCAACAGACGACGTCGAATTTACGCGAGCCACGCTTTCCAGGTGGCCTCGTTGGCGGTGATCCACGCGGCGGCGA
>JAYSTV010000317.1:0-7643 GCA_043719425.1 Acidimicrobiia bacterium
CTGTTGCTCCTATGACGCAACCCTTTGCCGGAATCGACAGCTCTCGATGAGATTTCGCCGAAAAACTTTCGGAAACCGTGGTTGCCCTGGTCAGATGCCTACGGCAATCCGATTCGTCTTGGCCCAGACTTGGTTGCATCCCGAACACACCGCCACCCTCGTCGGAGCGGGAGCCGCTATCGCCGATATGCGTCGCGTCGATGGGCGATGCAGATCACATCGACGATCACCCGATCGTCGTCGATCCGGCACACGATGCGGTATTGACCTCGACGAGCGCTGAATCGACCGACCAACTCATTCTTGAGGGCCTTCCCAACGCGGCGCCCGAGTCGCCGCACATCAACTGCCCCGAGTTTCTCGGCCAGCACGCGCGTTTCTTCGCCAAGAACAACAACCTCAGGACGAAATGACGATGCACGGGCACAGCGACCGGCTTCGCGCCGATCGTAAAGGTGCCCGGGCTATTGATGATTCCTGGGGACTTTCACCGCGGCCGCATCGGGTTCCAAGAGCGTGCGTGAAAGTTGGATCGCCCTCTGCCGGAGCTGGCTGGGTCGGCAATGGACTCCTCGGGTAGTTTCACGGGGTCGAGCCCGTCTGAGAAGGAGCCGAACCTATGACTGCCGCTGCCTGCCCGCACGTGAGTGAGGTCGACTTCTTCGACCGCGGCGTGAACGATTGTCCGTATCCGGCGTACGAAACGCTGCGACGCGACGCACCCGTGTGGCGTGACCCGAAGACCGCCATGTTCGTCTTCACGCGCTACGACGACGTGAAGATGATCCTGCTCGACACGGAACGATTCTCGAGCGTCCGGATGTCGCGTCGGCCTGGACCGATGGGGGAGAAGGTGCTTGAGCTGTACCGGGAGAAGGGTTGGGTGCCGGCGGCCACGTTGGCCGGGCGCGACGACCCGAACCACAAGCAGATGCGCACGCTGTTCAACCACGCGTACCGTCCGAATCGGATCAAGACCCTCGAACCACTGATCGACTCGTTCTCTCACCAGCTGATCGACGCATTCATCAACAACGGCCGTTGCGACTTCGTGTCGGCCTTTGCGGTGCCGCTGCCGCTGCAGGTCATTGCCGTGCAGGTGGGTGCCAACATCGACGACATCTGGCGGATCAAGGCGTGGACCGATGCGTGGGTGCAGCGTCTCGGCATGATGCAGACACCCGAGGAGGTGATCTGGTCGACGGAGATGGAGATCGAAGCCCAGCACTACTTCCAGCGCATCTTCGAGCGGCTCCGGGCCGAGCCGAACGACACGCTGCTGTCTGATCTCATTAATACGGTGATCCCGGAGTGGGGCCGCCCGCTGAACGACGAGGAACTGCACGCGGAGATGATGGCCGACACGTTCGTCGGCGGTTCAGAGACAACGACGAATGCGCTGTCCGGTGGCATCAAACTGCTGATCGAGCACCCGGCCGAGTGGGCTCGACTCAAGAGCGACCCGGCCACGTACCTACCGGTGCTCGTTGAGGAAGTTCTGCGGTTGGAAAGTCCGGTGCAGGCGTTGTTCCGCAACACGACCGTCGATATGACCATGCATGGTGTCGACATACCGGCTGGCTCGATCGTCAGCATTCGCTATGCCTCTGCCAACCGTGACGACGCAATGTTCGCCGATGCTCCCGCGTTCAACCTCGATCGGACCGACGGTCGCACGCACTTGGCGTTCGGCCACGGCGTGCATCACTGCCTGGGTGCGCCACTCGCCCGACGGGAACTGCTCCACGGCTTTCGCGCCATTGTGGAGCGCATTGACGAAATGTGGTTCATCGAAGGCGCGAATGATTTCGCGATCGCGCCGAACTATTCGCTACGCGCGCTGAAGAATCTCCACATCGGACTCCGCCCGGTCTAACGAGGTTCGACGAGTCCGAGGAATCGATCGAGGCGCTCGTCGTGGCGACCGAGGTAGCGGGTCAGGACACCGATGACGCGGTCAACGTCGAGTGTCTGCATCTCGATCATCGCCTCGATGTCGGCCCAGTCCTTGGTCCGGTTGTAAAACGCCTTGAAGACCGCGAGATCGGTGCAGGCGAGGAAAGGGACATCAACGCCGTTGAATTCGCGGCTCTGGGCCCGAACGGCGACCTGGGCGTGAAACTCGGTGGTGTTGAGAAACACGTCGACCGGCGTCGTTCCCCACCACAAACGGACCTGTCCGTCGCGTTTGAGCGCAACCTCCTGCTCGATCGACCAGACGATTTCGGTAGGAAGCGCGGCGAGCACCTCTGCCGTTGAAGTCGGATCAAGGAACACGTTCACATCGATGTCGACGGTGCCTCGTGCCTGCTGCGTGCACCAGGCGAGCGCGAGCGCACCACCAAACGCGTGAGGGACATCGTGGGCCGTGAGCGCCTGGCTGACCGAAACGATCTTCTCGACGATGCCGGTCACGTCCGGTCTCGACTGACGTTGGCGAACTTCGGGTAGCGGAGTTTTGCCGCATGCTTGGCGGGGAAGGCGGCAGCCAGTTCGAGCGCTTCAAGAAGTTCCGCGGATCGCGCCTCGTCGCGCCCCGGCGCGGTCGGAATCAACGTCGACTCCACCCGGTACCCAGCAGCACGGATCACGCGACTTGCGGTTTCGACCGATGGTTGTGTCCGCTGGTGTTCGTAGGCCGACAGGGTGGCGTGTGACGTCTGCGCTCGTTCCCCCAACTCGCGCAAACTGAGCCCGGCGAGCCGGCGGGCATACCTGAGGACACGGTGAGCCTGCATCACCCGATGGTATCGAATCCGATACCAACGGTCAACCGACGCTATCGCTATGCGACGGCGGGTTCTCGAACCTTTGCCAAACGGACGGGGATGGCGCTGAGTACGACCATGCCGGTGACGGGGTCGTGGCCTTCGGTCGTGGAGGTGAGGCGTGCCGTGGTGGTGCCGATGTCGCGGACCTTCTCATCCGTTAGACCGGCACCCCACGAATGGGCCATCGACACCACGCCGCGTCGCACGTCGGGTGCCGGGGCGGCCACGCCGACGATCGAGGCACGAGCCGACGTGATCTCGACCAGATCCTCCTCGGCGATGCCGAGATCATGCATGTCGTCGGGATGCATGTACGCATAGTTCGTGGTTCCGGCCGACTTTCGCAGAGCGCTGAGCTCGGTACCGAGAGAGTTGAGGACCGCCTTGAGGCGTCGGCTCACGAGACGGAACGGGAACTCCGGGTCTCGAACGCCCTCGAACATCTCGACCGACGACGCCTCGGCGTGCACCGCGTCGAGCTCGCCCATCAGGTCAGCGGGAGCGAACGTGAACTGCCCACGGGTCCCTTCGTCGGCCGCCTGCACGGTCATGGCGAGGTCCTCGTGGACAACCCCGAGGTTCGATCGAACCTGATCGAGAGGCATGCGTGAGTTCGCGTAGGCAAGGTCGATGACTTCATCATCAGTGGGCTTACGATCGAGCGGAATCTCGCCACCGAGCAGCGGTATCGGCGAGCCAAGCCGCCGAGCGAGTTCCCAGAACACCTCCCACTCGTTGTGCACGTCGTCGTTCGTCTCGATCGTGACAGGTGAATAGTTCGTATACGGGGCACGGAACCATCGGTCCATGAGGTGGGGAATGTCGGCACGCTCGAGCGAGAGCTTCGGCGCAATCACGTAGTGCGCGAGGTCGGCTGTCGCCGTGATTCGGTGATCGAGCACGACGAGCAGATCGAGGCTTCGCAACGCTTCGAGGGTGAGCTCCTGATCCGGCCATGCGACCGCCGGGTTGCCGCCGCTCACGATAAGCGCGCGGATCTTTCCGTCGCCGTCTTCGAGGATTTCCTCGGCCAGCGTTGCCGTTGGCATCTCGCCCCGGTAGCCACGCAGACCGCGGATACGAGACTGCGCCCCCGTCGTGGGCGGACGGGCAGCAATCACCTGTGCTCGCCGCGGGGTCTCGGGATAGAGAAACCATCCACTTTCGAGCCGGTCCCCGGCCCGATTGGCTCGCCCGAGAATCGTGTTGAGGACGATCAGGAGATGCTCGGTGAGACTGCTGTGTGGCGCCATGTTCGGACCGGTGCCGGCGCCGGCCGTGCCTCGTGTCCCGGCGGCGAACATGCGGATCGCTCGAAGAAAGTCGTCGATGTCGATCTGGCACCGGGCCGCCACGTAGTCCGGCGTGAACGGCGCAACATGGGCGGCGAGCGAGTCGAGATCGCTCACCCATTCCTCGCAGAATTGATGATCGACCAAGTCCTCGTTCAGGACGACGTTGATCATCCCGGCGATGAGCGTGGGGTCCTCCCCCGGACGAACCTGGAGAAAGACGTCGGCAAACCCAGCCAGCTCCGTCTTGCGCGGGTCGACAACGATCAGCTTGAGGCCGCGTTTCTTGGCGGCACGCATGACGACGAACGGGTCGGTGCCCTGCAATCCACCCATGGGGCTGTAGCTCGACACCATCGGGTTGTAGCCAATGGCCATCAGGACGTCGGCGTCGGCGAACCCGTGGTAACCGGCCTCCCACGCACCAGCGCGCAACGGCGCGGTGGTCTTGGCTGGCTGATCGATGGTGACCGACGTGTAGAACGATGTCGAGCCGAAACCCGCATGCCACGCCCGGGCGACAGGCACCGCCACCGAGTTCTGGTAGCCCCCGGTCCCGGTGTAGCTGGCCACCGCACGTGGGCCGTAGGTGTCGATGATGGATCGCAGCTGGGCGGCAATTTCGTCGAACGCGGTCGAACTGTGAACGTCCTCGAGTCGACCGTCATCGGTGCGTCGCAACGGCCCACGGAGCCGGCCCGGATGATGCATCTGTTCGGGGAGCTGGCGGCCCTTGATGCACGTGTAGCCCTTGAACAGCGGATCTTCCGGCACACCACGCACCGCCATGACCCGCCCGCCCGGAAGCGCCGCGTCGTTCAACTCGACATCCACGTCGATTGGACAGGACGCGTGACAAACGCGGCAGAACGAACGGCGGGTCTCGATCATTGGTGGTCGCTCCTTCTGGGCCGATCCGGCCTGAACCGCCCAAAACTAACTCGTTGGTTACTTCTCGCGGAGACCGACCGGACGCCGTTGTGAAGAAAACTAACTCTCCGAGTAGTTTTCTCCGAACACGCGCCGTCGGGCGATCAGCGCCCCTTCCAGGAGAACCCTCTATGACCGATCGCTGGATCACCGACTGGCTGCCGAGCGTTCGCTGGCCGCACTACACCCGCGCCAACGCGGGCGAGGTGCTGCCCACTCCGGCCAGCCCGCTCGGCCAGCAGTTCACGTGGGACAACGGCATCGTGCCGGGTTGGCGTGACGGCTACGTGCGGGGCGGGTGCACCACAGCCGAGGAGTACACCGACTCGCCTCCGGCAGCGTGTGGCTTCTTCGGGGGGTACATGTACATCAACCTGTCGAACGTTCGTATGCAGGCCGTGCGCAACCCGGCGCTCACGGTCGAACAACTCGACCTCGCGTTCTTCGGTGACCATCCGGACACGCCGAAGTACGTTGCGCACCCCGATGACGACAGGCCGGACTTCGCGCCGTATGTGCTCGAACGCATGGGTTGGGTCATGTCGACGACCAGCTGGCCCGAGATCGACGAAGAACGCGAGATGACGATCGCGCTTGCCGCCGATCGACCCGACCTCTCGTCGCTGCCTGACCCCGAGATCGTGGCGTATGCGCGCTCGACCCAGCCTTTGCTCCGCAAGCTGATGGAGAGCCACGTCGTCTCATCAGGCTCTTCTGGTATTGCCCCGGGAATCCTCGCGGCGATCGGCGAAGCCGTTGGCGACAACTCGATCCCCATGAAGATCCTCGCCGGAATCGGCGAGGTCGACTCGGCGGAGCCGAGTTACGCAATGTGGGAGCTCTCCCGCCTGGTCCGCAACTCCGCCGAGCTCACAACGCTGTTCGACGCCGGGGTTGCCGGACTCATCCAACGATTGGAGGCGACCGCCGAAGGTGGTTCGGCCGACGCTGCGGCGCTGCTGACTGCCGGAGTCGAGTTCCTGGCGAAGTACGGCTCGCGCGGTCCGAACGAATGGGAGATAAGCGCGCATGCGTGGGGGACTGACCCCGATATTGCGCTAGCGGCGATCGACCGAATCCGTCTCCAGACCGACGCGGAATCACCCCGCGTCCGCAACGCCGCCAAGGTTGCCGAGCGCCAGACCACGATTGGCGACGTGCGGGCCAAGCTCGCGGCGATCGGCAACGACGAACTCACCGGCACGTTCGAAGCGGGGCTCATCGCCGGTAGCCAAATGAGCTTCCGTGAGCGCACCAAGACCAACATCATCCGCGCCGTCCATGAAGGTCGTCTGGCCTTCCGCGAGCTCGGTCGCCGTCACGCCGAGGCGGGCAACCTTTCTGATGCGGAGCACATCTTCATGCTTCTCGACGCCGAGCTCGAGTCGTTCATCGCCAACCCGGCGTCGATGAAGCAGACGCTGGCCGACCGCGCTGCGCAATGGCAGAAGTTGTGGGAGCTCGAGCCGCCGTTCTTCATCGTCGACGGCAATGTGCCGCCACTCTCAACGTGGAAGAAGAAGGGTGTATCCGCCGCCGTCAAAGCGGGAGTCGGCGATGTGCTCAGCGGTGTTGCCGGTTGCTCGGGCGTGGTCCGCGGCAAGGCCCGCGTGATCCTCGACGCGTCGGATCCGGGTGCGCTCGAACCCGGCGACATCCTCGTCGCCCCGCTCACCGACCCCGCCTGGACCCCGCTCTTCATGGCTGCCGGTGGTGTCGTCGTCAACGTCGGTGGACAGATCAGCCACGCCATCATCGTGAGCCGCGAACTTGGACTGCCGTGCGTCGTTTCGGTGACCGATGCGACCAACCGGATCGTCGACGGTTCGCTCATCGAAGTGAACGGCACCACCGGCCAAGTCACCATCCTCGAACTCCCCTAGGACTTCTATGGCTCTGCTTTTTGGCCCTGCGCTGCTCCGCTGCGCTTCACTGCTCGGAACACCGACGAGCGAAACCACAGGAAAGAACCTTCGATGAAACCATTTCGATTCGGTCTGCAGAGCTTCAATGCCGAGTCCGCCGCCGACTGGCGACATCAGGCCCGCCAGGCCGAGGCACTCGGCTACTCCACGCTGCACCTGTCTGACCACATCCTCGGTCCCGGCCCGGCGCTGTCGGCGACGAACCATCCGGTCCAAAACCTGGCGTCGATCCCGGCCATGGCCGTGGCGGCCGAAGCCACGTCGACCATTGGCATTGGGTGTCGCGTGTTCTGTGCGGACTTCCACAACCCGGTAATCCTCGCCAAGGACCTCGCCACCCTCGACATGTTCTCCGACGGCCGGCTCGAATTGGGCATCGGCGCCGGTTGGTTGCAGGGTGAATACGAGGCGATCGGTGTTCCGTTTGATCCGCCCGGTGTGCGCATCGACCGCATGATCGAGACCATTGCCGTGATTCGCGCGTGCTTCGACGACGGCGAAGTGAATGTCCAGGGCAAGCATGTCCATGCCGTCGGCTTCGAAGCGTTGCCGAAGCCGGTGCGCCGCGAAGGCCGCGCTCGACCGCCCTTCATGATCGGCGGTGGGGCGAAACGCATTCTCGGCGTGGCCGGACGCGAGGCCGACATTGTGAGCCTGAACTTCGACAACGTCTCCGGGAAAATTGGGCCTGCCGGTGTTGGGTCGTCGACGGCTGAGATCACCGC
>JAYSTV010000318.1:0-7634 GCA_043719425.1 Acidimicrobiia bacterium
GGCGCCGGGCACGGCAATGACAAATCCCGCCAAGCCCGACAGGATCGTGAGACGAGAGTTCGCCCGCACCAGTTGGGCCTGCTCAGCAACCACATCGGGCACGAGCGAGCTGCGCGTTACCGCGTAGCCCTTACTCAGCACCAGCGTGGCAAACGCCTCAGGGAACAACAGCAGACTTTTGGTATCGCGCGCCATGAGCAGGCAGAGGACGGCCCGCATGGCCGCCGCCAGCACCACGACCCAACGGCGCTGTTCGGCCATGCGGTCGACGAGCGGGCCGATAAACGGGGAGACCACCGCAAAGGGGGCGAGGGTGAGCACGAGATACAGGAGGATTCGCCCACGGGCCTCGTCGGGCGACACGAAAAACAGCGTTTGCGCCAGGCCGATCGTGATGAGCGTGTCACCGGCAGCGCTCACCGCGTGGGCTACGGCAAAGCGGCCGAACGGCGACGTGGGGAGGTGGAACGATCCGTCGAACTCGGGGGGCGCGGTCAGCGGCTGCCAGCCCCCCGACGGTCGTTCGCGCGTGCGTGCAGCCATGGCGTTGGAGTGTACGGGCGGCGTGAGACAGATCGTCCGTTCCGCCCCTGAGTCAACGCGTGTATTTGTAGCCCAACCCGCGAATCGTCAGGATACGCGTGGGCGTCGACGGATCCGTCTCGACCTTGGCTCGCAGTCGCTTGATGTGCACGTCAAGTGTCTTGGTATCGCCCACGTAGTCATGACCCCAGATGCGGTCGATGAGCACCTCGCGAGTCAGCACGCGCCCGGCGTTCTCGAGGAGCAGTTCAAGAAGCTCGAACTCCTTCAACGGAAAACCGACGGTGGCGCCGCGGACCCGCACTTCGTGACTCGCGGGGTCGAGGGTGACGTCACCAACGACCAGGGCGTCATCGTCGGTGGCGTGGGCACCGTTCATCGTGGGCTCGGCCGGCGCCGGTCCGGTTCCTCGACGCAGGACGGCGCGCATCCGGGCCACCAGTTCTCGAATACGAAATGGCTTGGCGATGTAGTCGTCGGCCCCGACCTCAAGGCCCACGACCGCGTCGATTTCGCTGGTTTTGGCGGTGACCATGATGACGGGCGTGTTGCCCAGAGTCCGGATGGCTCGACACACATCGACACCCGAGAGTTTCGGGAGCATCACGTCGAGGAGCACGATGTCAGGAGCTTCGGCTTTAAAGACGACGAGAGCCTCCGCTCCATCACGAGCCACGAGGACCCGGAACCCTTCGCGTTGCAACGACAGGGTGAGCGCATCGACAAAGGACTCTTCGTCCTCGACAACCAGCACGGTAAGCACGTCGGGGGGCATCAGGCCCTTTCAGAAGAAGGCGGAGAAACGTCGGTCGTGGATACAAGCGCAGTGGCATTGCGATTCACGCCGGGGAGCGACAACGTGAATGTCGAGCCCTGCCCTTCGACGGAGTGGACGCTCACCTCGCCATTGTGGTTTCGCACAACGTGACGAACGATCGCAAGACCGAGACCGCTGCCGCCGGTGTCACGAGCTCGGGCTCGGTCGACCCGATAAAATCTCTCGAACACGCGTTCTTGATCTCGTTGTGGAATGCCGATGCCGAGGTCCACCACGGCGATCGCAATCCGGTTTGACGATGATGGATCGGGTGTGGCGCGAACCACGATCGGGACACCCTTATCGCTGTACTTCAACGCGTTTTCGATCAGGTTGTGCAGGGCGGTAACGAGCTGGCGACGATCACCCCAGACGCTCAGACCCTGGCCGACCGCGGTGACTTCGACAGGAATGCGACGAGTCTCCGCGCTGGCCCGGGCTCGCTCGATCGCTTCGTCGATGATTTCGGGAACGGCCACGAGATCGTCACCCGCGCTGCTACCGGACTCCACGTTGCCGAGGGCCAACAAATCATCGATCATCGCCGAGAGCCGGTGCGCCTCGTGTTCGAGTCGACCGGACAGACGCACCATCGCTGTGCGATCGGTTTCACTCGCCAACGTTTCCGCCAGGATGGCGACCGCTCCAACTGGCGTCCGCAGTTCGTGACTCACGTTGGAGATGAAGTCTTGGCGCATTGCTTCCGTTCGTCGTTGTTCGCTCACGTCTTGCACGGTGCCGACAACGGCCGATCGTCCAGCTGAAGGCTCAGCGATCGGCTCGGCGGAGATGATGTAACTGCGACGCGGCGGACCAACAATGTCAAGCGCCTCACGACCACGTTCACCTTCAGCGGCTCTTTCAACGAGGCGTCGGAGGGTTCCCCCGGCCATCACTTCGCCATCACTGCGGTGATCGGCACGTTGATCACCAGGAACTCCGGTTGGGCCGAGCACGCTGTTGACGCCATCGTTGCGCAGCAGTTCCCGTCCTGCTGAGTCAACCACGAGCAGTCCGAACGGCACCGCCCGGGCCGCTCCGGCAATGGCCAAAAGATCTTGATCGCGTGCTCGAACTTCATCGGTAGCGGCATCGACCTCTCGCCGAATTCGAGCGACCTCCTCCGCGTGCCGTTGGCGCCCGACTCGTCGCCGGGAGAAGCCGACCCAAAGACCAACGCCAACGCCGAGGGCTCCCGTGAGGAGACCCTCGGCGACGAGCGCAAGTGGGCCGACGGCCAAGACCCCGACGTGGAACACAGCGCGAGCCTACGGTTGACGCAGACTCACTTCTTCTTGGTCGTGACCTTCTTCTTGGTGGCCTTCTTCGGGGCGACGGTGGCCTTCGGGGCAACACTCGTCGCCACGGGCGGCGTGGTTGCCACCGGGGCGACAGTGGTGGCCGCGGCGGTCGGGGCTTGGGGGGTAGCCCCGACCGTCGGTACGGCCGCCGAGCCTGGGTTGATCTTGTCGATATTGGCCAGCGCCAACTTCACCAAAGACGCAGGGAGTGGGGCGTAACCGATTTTGTCGATCTTCTTCTGGCACTCGCCGACCGAGTACGTCAAGAACGTGCGCAGGACGTCTCCCTTGGCCTTGTCGAGCGCCTGGGGCGCGATCAGGTAAGAGGTGGTCGAGATCGGGTAAGCGGTTGCGGCCGAGGCGTTGTAGTTGAGGAACAACGTTCCATCGTCGTTTACCGCGGCCTCGGCCATCGCCGCAGTGACGTTGGCGGCATCCGGGGTCACAGCATTTCCGGCGGCGTTAATCACCTTGGCCACGTTCAGTTTTCGCTCAGTGGCGAAACTGGTCTCGGCGTACGTGATGGAAAAATCGCCTTGGCTGCCAGACACGTAGTTCGTTGTCCCGTCCGAGCCGCGCTGGGCGATGCCATTGCCGGCCGGCACGGGAAAGTTGCTCGTCGCCCCAGCCTTCCAGCCACCCTTGCCGACAGTTGACAAGTAATCGCTGAACACATTCGAAGTACCGGACGAGTCAGAACGAACAATGACCCGGATGACCTGATCGGGCAGTGATGCGCCGCCGTTATCGCGCGCTATCGCCTCATCGTTCCATTTCTGAATTGATCCAGCGAAGATTTTGGCCAACGTCGGACCAGAAAGCTTCAGGTCGGTGACGCCCGGAACCTTGTAGATCACCGCAATGCCGCCAATCGACACGGGGATGTAGAGGAACGCCTTCTTCGTCGCATTTGGCAGTTCCGCCGCCGTGAACGCCACGTCAGAAGCACCAAAGTCGTTCGTTCCGGCGATGTATGCGGTCCGGCCAGCACCCGACCCGGTGGCCTGGTAGGCAATATTGATGCCGAACGAATTCTTCACATCCGCTTTGCATTGCTCAACAAAGTTGGAGACGAACGTCGAACCCTGACCGGACACGGTCACGTTCTTGTCGAGGGTGGCGGTCTGCGCCAGCGCGGGGACGGCAGCGGCAAACGGGGCCAGCAGGGCGGCACCGATCAGGGCCGCAGTGCGGTTTCGAAACACGTGGTTCACTCCTTGTTGGGGTACATCTGCAACCTAAGGAGCGATTGCGTCGCGAAGCGGGCGTGTTGATGGCCGAGAGATGAACGGGAGCGAAACACTGCTCGCCCGAATCCTCCCGTCGGATCTAGGCCGAAATCGACGTGAGTGCGGCCTTCGCCTTCGCGACAATGGCCGACGGCAGCGGCGCGTAGCCGAGCCCCTCCGCTTTGGCTTGACACGACCCGAGGGCGATGGACCCAAACGCCTTGAGGTCATCGGCCTTTTCCGTGGTCCTGGCAATGATGAGGTACGAAATGGCGGTGATCGGATAGGCCACCGGGCTCTTTCCTGCGGGATCAATGGTCACCACGTTGTCGGCGGAAACTGGCGAGGAAACGAGCGCTTCGGTTACCGAAGCGGCTTCGGGCAATACGGACTTTCCAGCCGCATTGATGACTTTGGCGATACCAAGCTTGCGTTCGCGAGCGAAGCTCACTTCGGCATACGTGATCGCACCCTTTCCCTGCTTCGACGAAAGATAGTTGCCGACACCGTCGGAACCCTTCTGCCCGATGCCAACCACCGGCGGCACCGGGAATGTACTCGTGGCACCCTTCGTCCAGGCACCCTTGGACGCGGCCGCTAGGTACGACGAGAACACGTTCGACGTGCCCGACGAATCACTGCGGACAACGACTCGCACGACGAGCTTCGGCAGCTTCACGCCAGGGTTCTCCGCGGATATCGCCTTGTCGTTCCACGAGAGGATCTTGCCCGTGAAGATCTTGCCCAGAGTTGGACCAGAGAGCGTGAGCGACTTCACACCTGGAAGGTTGTACGTGATGGCAATCCCGCCAGCAATCAAGGGCACGTAGACGTATGGCTTCGCCGCAGCCTTGGATTGTTCAGCGGAGGAGAACGGGACATCACTGGCGGCGAAGTCGACCGTCCCCTCGATGTAGCCATTTCGTCCGGCGCCAGAACCCGTCGCCTGATACGTGACACTCGGTCCGCCCGTGGTCACTGTGTCGGCTTTGCACTGCTCCAAAAAGTTGGCCACGAAAGACGATCCCTGCCCGGAGAGCGAGCCCACGGCCCCAGCGGGTGCAGCGGCAACAACCCCAGCTACAGCGGCACCGATAAGGCAAAGTCGGGAGACGATCACCAAACCAGCCTAAGAGCACGACGTCACCGTTCGGCGCACCCCGTGCGCAGGGCGGTCAGACTCGGTGCACACTCAGCCGAATCGACCGTTCACATAGTCGTTCGTGCGAGGGTCGACGGGGTTCGTGAACATCTGCTCAGTGGCGCCAAACTCCACGATGCGACCGGGCTGATTTTCTTCGGCCAGGAAGAATGCACACGTGTCAGACACACGCTGAGCCTGTTGCATGTTGTGGGTCACGATCACGATCGTGACTTCCTCCGACACTTCGCCGATCGTTTCTTCCACTCGACGAGTTGAGGTGGGGTCAAGGGCGGAACACGGCTCGTCCATGAGAAGCACATCGGGCTTCACGGCCAACGAACGGGCAATGCACAGGCGCTGTTGCTGTCCGCCGGAGAGCGACCCACCGGGGGTATCGAGTCGATCGCGGACTTCGGTCCACAGGCTGGCCCGAGTGAGGGCCCACTCGACGAGTTGATCGGCGTCGCTCGTCTTGGAACCGGTGAGCTTGAGACCGGCGAGCACGTTCTCACGGATGCTCATGGCCGGAAATGGATTCGGCTTCTGGAAGACCATGCCAATACGCTTGCGGACTTCGCTCGGACGTAGCTCAGAGCCATAAATATCGATTCCGTCAAGCTCGACGGAACCGGCAAGCGACGCACCGGGAACGAGCTCATGCATGCGATTGAGCGTCCGCAAGAAGGTCGACTTGCCGCAGCCAGACGGACCGATCAGAGCAACCACGCAGTGACGGGCGATAGTCAGATCGACACCCTCCAGCACCTTGCGCTTGCCAAACCAACACGAAACGCCAGTTGCCTGCAGGGCAATGTCGTCGTTGGCGGGAGTGAGGTCCACGTGGTCCGTTCCTGGTTGCATGACGGCAGTCATTGTGACGTCCTTTCGGGGAGTGCTTGAAACATGCGAGTGAAGTTCATCGCGCCAACTTGGACTTGCGAGAAACGAGGCGAGCGAGCATGAAGAGAACCAACACCAGGGCGATGAGGGCAAGCGCCGCGGTCCACGCCCGTTCCCGTTGATCCTGGGCGAATTGTTGAAAGATGAACAGCGGCAAAGCTGACTGCGGTTGGTGAAGGGCTGCTGCGGGGTTGATGACCCGGTCGTTCCCAAAGGCCGTCATCAGGAGCGGAGCGGTTTCGCCAGCCACGCGAGCCACGCCGAGAATCACGGCGGTCACAATGCCGGCTCGTGCGGTCGGGAGGACGACTTGGCCAACTGTGCGCCACTGCGGTGAGCCAAGAGCCAACGAGGCCTCTCGCAGCGATGGATCTACCAGCTTCAGCATCTCCTCGGTGGTCCGAGCCACGGTCGGCAGCATCAAGATGCTCAATGCGAGCGATGCGGCAAACCCCGAGAAGCCGTTCCCCGGGCCTACCACCCAGATGGCGTAGACGAAAAGACCTGCGACGATCGATGGGATTCCCGACATCGCGTCGACGAGCAGACGAACAATGCCGGTGAAGCGGCCCTTGATTTCGGTTAGATACACGGCCGTCAAGATTCCGAACGGCACGGTGACGATCACGGCAAAACCAACCTGGGTCAGTGTGCCGGTGATGGCATGCAGGGCGCCTCCGACGGTCGACTCGGCCGACGGGTCGACCCCTTCAAGGGTCTTCGTGAAGAAGTTCATCGACAGGCCCGGAAGACCTTTCGCCACGACCGTGCCGACAATCAGCACAAGCGGAAGGGCCGTGAGCAACGCGCATGCATAGACAAGGGTGGACACGATGTGATCGGCGGCATGTTTACGATCCATCGTTTGGCGAACGACGCCATATTGCAGTCCGACGAACAACGTGAAGGCAATAACCACAAAGCCGAGCCCGCCGTCGAGCGGGGTGAGACGAAAAGCCGTGAAGGTCGCCACAATCGACACGAAGAAAACGCCAGCCGATCGAACGGCGTCGGTCGGCCGAAGACTGCGGGGACGGCGAGGCCGGAGAGCGACAGTCACTTCTTGGCTCCTGACGGGGCTTTGGTCCGAGCGACAACACCGCGGGCGGCAATGTTCACGAGAAGGGTGACGAAGAAGAGCACAAGGCCAGCGGCAACCAGTGCGCTTCGACCGTTTGTGCTGGCTTCGCCGAACTTCAAGGCAATCGTTCCGGCAACGGATGCGCCACCCGGCGACAGGACGTTGCTCGGAATTCGGAAATCGTTCGACAAAATCAGGGCAACCGCAATCGTTTCGCCGAGGGCGCGGCCCAAGCCCAACATCGACGCGCCGATCAGACCGCCTTTGGCAAAGGGCAACACAACCTCGCGCACCATGCCGGCGCGGGTTCCTCCCAGGGCGAGGGCGGCTTCGCAGTAGACCCGCGGCACTTCGGCCATAACGGCGCGGGCGATGGCCGTGATAATCGGGATGATCATGACCGCCAGCACGAGTCCGGACATGAAGAGCGATGATCCGAATATCGGCACCTTGGCTTTGAAGATGGGAATCCAGCCCATCCATTCAGAGAGCCACCTCGCCGGACCGTCGAGGCGCGGCTGCAGGAAGAGCAGGCCCCACAAGCCGAAGATCAACGACGGAATCGCGGCGAGAAGGTCGACCATCGTGATGAACGCCGACCGGAAGCGAAGGGGCGTGT
>JAYSTV010000319.1:0-3142 GCA_043719425.1 Acidimicrobiia bacterium
TTCAGCATCTCGCGATCGGACTTCGTGAGGACAAGTTCCATACGTGTAGGGGCGAAAACGTAGGTTTTGATCCAGCGAAAGTCAATTTCTGGTGGGTGAACACTTCGGCGCGAAACCACGGAGCGTGGCTAGTACTCACGTAGCGCGTTTACGCACCAGGGAGAACTCCTAAGTCGTGCTTGCGTCGGTGGGCGAAGACCAACGAGGTGCGCTCGTCGACGACCCCCGGGTGACTGGCAATTTCGCTGAGGACGATCCGGCGCAGATGGTCGGTGTCGGCCACGCCGAGGTGCACCGCCACGTCGTCGATCCCCGACAGCAGCGTGACCGACATGGTTTCCGGGAGCTTCCAGACGTGGTCGATGAATCGCTCGACGACAGCATCGGTTTTCGGGTTCATGCGGACCGACACCATCGCCTGGAGACGACGGCCGACGGCCACCGGATCCACCTCGGCATGAAAGCCGGTGATCACCCGGCGGTGCTGGAGGGAACGGATCCTCTCCAGACAGGTGGAGGGGGCGACGCCAATCTGTGCGGCCAGGCTCTTGATGGTCTGGCGAGCATCGTTCTGCAGAAGAGTGAGAAGTCGGCGGTCAGTTTCATCAATCATCGCCATGCAGGCCTCATTTCCACTGATTGTTCGGTTCGTTTGCCTTGTGTCCGGCGCTTCGTCAGACTCTCACACCGTAGACGGTGACGGACGTCACCGTCTGGTCGAAGGAGCGTCGCATGACTGATCTGGCCAATCGCCCTACCCCTGTACCGGTCGCGCTCCGAAGTGGCCCGGGTGGGTACGCCCTGACCGACCGGATCACGCACAACCACGGCACGGTGTTTGCCTCCGGGGTCCAGGCGGTGGCCCGGATCCTCGTCGAACAGTTGCGGGTGGACCGGACCAACGGTCATCGCACGGCGGCGTTCGCGTCGGGCTACCCCGGCTCGCCGCTGGCCGGTCTTGACGGAGAGTTGGCCAAGGCCGTCAAACTGGTCGGCGGTGACCTTCCGCTGGTGTTCCAACCAGGCCTGAACGAAGAACTCGCCGCCGCCGCCGTCATGGGGAGCCAATTCGCCCAATCGCACGGCGGGGCGCGCTACGACGGCGTCATCGGGATGTGGTTCGGGAAGGCGCCGGGCATCGACCGGGCGTGCGACGCCATTCGCCACGGCGTGTTCGGCGGGACCCACCACCTGGGCGGCGTGCTGTGCGTGGTTGGCGACGATCCGGCGGCCAAGTCGTCGACGCTGCCCAGTAGTTCCGACGCCACCCTCGTCGATCTGCATATCCCGATCCTGTATCCCGTCGATGTGCAGGACGCCCTTGACCTAGGCCGCCACGGCATCGCGCTGTCCCGAGCCAGCGGGCTCTGGGCCGGGCTCAAGATGGTGGCCAACGTGGCCGACGGGACCGCCACCATCGACCTCGATCCGACGCGCGTTCAGCCGGCGATGCCCGAGTGGCTGGTGAACGGGGTGCCATTCCAGCCGAAGCCGAGCAACCAGTTCCTGCCGCCTTACAACTTGGAACTCGAACGTGAAATTCTCGACGTGCGGACCGAAGTCGCCCGGGCCTATGGACGCCTGAACAATCTCAACCGGGTAGAAATCGATCCGGGACCGTCAGCGCGCGTAGGAATCGCGGCATGCGGCTACACCGCCGGGGAAACGCGCGAAGCATTGGCTCGTCTCGGGCTCCGCACTGATGCCGAGATCGCAAGTGCCGGGATTCGCATGCTCGTGCTCCGCATGCCCTATCCCCTCGACGCCTCGACGGTGCGAGAGTTTGCCCGCGGACTTACCGAGGTCATCGTCGTCGAAGAGAAGAACCCGACGCTTGAGTGGCTGTGCAAAGACGCGCTGTGGGGAGGGCCGGATCATCCGGTGATCGTCGGCAAGCAGGACACCGACGGCTCGGCCCTGTTCCAGCGGGCCGGTCACCTCGACGCCGACGCCATTGTCGGACCGCTGCGGCGACGCCTCGCCACGCACCTCGGCGACGACGTCCTCGCTCCCCTCCCGAAGCCGCCACGACCGCGCATTGCGCTGACCGAGGCGCGCACTCCGTGGTTCTGCTCGGGCTGCCCACATCACTGGGGCACGAAGCTTCCCGAGGGTTCGCTCTACGGCGCCGGAATCGGGTGTCACACGATGACGGCGTTGCAACCCGAGGGCCGCATGGGCGAGGTCGCGTCGCTCGGGGCCATGGGCGGCGAAGGGGCACCGTGGATCGGCATGGCGCCGTTCATGGAACACGACCACTTCTTCCAGAACCTCGGCGACGGAACGTTCTTCCACTCGGGTCAGCTCGCCATTCAGGCGGCCGTTGCGGCGGGCGTGAACATCACTTACAAGCTTCTCTACAACGGTGCCGTGGCCATGACGGGCGGCCAGGATGCGCCCGGTCGGGTCGGCGTGCCCGAGGTGGCATCGCTGTTGCTCACGCACGGGGTGAAGCAGGTGCTCGTCACCACCGACGACCTCGACCGCTACGACCACGTGAAGCTTCCACGTGGCGTGAAGGTGTGGGATCGCACCCGCATCGTGGAGGCACAAGAGCTCCTGCGTGACGTGAAGGGCGTGACCGTTCTCATTCATGACCAGGCCTGTGCAGCCGAACTTCGCCGCGACCGCAAGCGCGGCCTCGCCACCGCTCCAGCGTTTCGCGTCGTGATCAACGAGCGAGTGTGCGAGGGCTGCGGTCACTGCGGGGAGACGAGCGGCTGTTTGTCCGTCCAGCCGACGGAGACGGAGTTCGGCCGCAAGACGACGATTGAACAGACCAGTTGCAACCTCGACGCGTCGTGTCTGCAAGGAGACTGCCCGAGCTTCATGACCGTGGCCGTCGACCCGTCCAAACCGTTCGTACGTGCACAGACCATCAGTGCACCTACGACGTTTCCGGCGCCCGTTCGGGTGGTTCCCGACGACGACTGCACCATCCGTCTCGCCGGGATCGGCGGCACCGGCGTCGTCACCGTGAGTCAGATCCTCGGCACCGCCGCCCTCCTCGAAGGCAAGTCGGTAAAGGGCCTCGATCAGACTGGACTCTCTCAGAAGGCCGGGCCGGTGGTGAGCGACGTGCGCATCACCCTCCCGTTGGTGGCGGCCACCTCGCACGGGTCGAACAAAGCCGGAATCGGCA